>CAZPIF010000138.1:0-4727 GCA_964586565.1 uncultured bacterium | reverse complement strand
TAGGAGGCTACTATTGCAGCAAAGTAATAATATTAAAAATGGAAAGAGATGGGTCGCAGTTTTTATTAAATTTCTATTCAATCAAATTATACTATAAATAGGGTTTCATATCATTATAAAAGATCTTCTCTGATCTTGGCCCAACATATTTTTTTCGTATGAATCCATCTCTATCAATTAAAAATGTAGTTGGTATACCTCTTATACTTCTACCAGTAGCTTGGCCATATAAAGAAGTTACTGCCTGAGTTTCATTACCTTTAATATCTGTTAGAAGAGTATAATTAATTCCCCATTTTTTTGCAAAATCATCAATTCTACCTGGAGAACCAGAAGTGAGTGTGACACCGATTATTTCTAGCCCTTTATCTTTATGCTTTTCTACTAATTTAATAAAATCTGGAATCTCCTGCCTGCAAGGTCCACACCATGTACCCCAAAAATTAAGTAAAATGACTTTACCCTGTAGCTGACTTAAGCTAACAAGCTCACCATTCAGATCTGACAGAGTGAAATCTGGAGCAATAGTTGAATTATCGTTCTTTTTTACCCTCTTTTCGGACTTATTATTTTTTATTTTTATTTTTGATTTACGTTGTGCTGAACCATTTTCACAACCTAATATAGAAAAAGATATAAATAATAAAATTGTCTTAAATATTTTCATATTATTGTTAAATGTATATCTCATTAATTATTATTTGAATTTTGATTATATAAACTAAGACCTCTAAGTAAAAAATCCTCAAAACCATTTGGAATATACCCACCAGTATCTACAATTGTAGACTCATTTTCTGGATCTAAAACAACATAATAAGGTTGAGTAGCTTGCTTATATCGCTCGAATTGCATTTGAGCATAGACTTGACTTAGAGAATCTTTCTTATCTACATAAAGCCTTGCAAGCACCATTTTATCAAGCTGTTCTTTTACAGATTTTTTTGGAAATACTCTTCTTTCCATAACTCTACAGTTTGCACAATAAACACCAGTAAAATCAATAAATAAAGGTTTGTCTTCTTCTTTTGCTTTTAATAAAGCTTCATCATAATTATCGACAAACCAACCCTCTTTGATTGCAATCTCGTCCTCAATAGGCGGTGGCGGCACCAATGCCTCGATAAATTCATCTATAAGTCTAGGCATACCTGGATAATGATATGTAGGTGGTGATGCAAATGACATACCTATTGGGTAAAGAGAAGCAAGTGTGAATATTATGATCACGATACGACTAATACCAATTTGGAATGGTTTGACACTATCTTCATGACCCATTCTAATAATCCCAAGTAAATAAATTATCATTGTTAATCCTATAACTATGAAAAGACCTAGAACGACATTTCTTGGTAATAGCCCTATACCCCATTCTAAATCTGGAACCCAGAGGAACTTGATAGCAGCTGCTACTTCAATAAAACCAAATGCAACCTTGACTGTATTCATCCAAGACCCTGAATTGGGTAATTTATCGATGATCTTTGGGAATAATGATAAGGCTACAAATGGTGCAGCAAAAACAACTCCATAAATTACCATACCAAACAAACTGCTAAAAATTGCCCCAGTATTGCCTGATGCTGCGACAACCAGTAACGTTCCTACAACTGGAACAGTACAACTAAAACTAGTTATGGAAAAAGTAAAACCTAAAAGCAGTGAACTTAAATATGCACTATTTGCTGACCTTCCAACCTTATCAGACTTATTTGCCAGATTGCCACCAATATTCACATTTACTATACCAAACATCCAAAGTGCAAAAAATATAAATAATATACCTAAGAAAAGATTTACATATGGATCTGTAGCAATAAAATTACCAATATTTGCATACTTCGTTTTCATTGCGGTATCATCTATACCCCATGAAAGTATACCAACAATTAATCCAATTAGAACAAATGTCCCAGCTATACCAGCGCCATAAAATATTGCTATAGTGTTTCTACTAACATTTTTATCTTCTGACATTTTACCAAAAAAAGAAATAATAATAGGTATCATAGGATATACACATGGCATTATCCAACTTATTATTGCACCCCCAATTGCAAGAAACAAAATACTTAACAAAGATCTTCTACTATCACCGGTTGAAGAGTAATCTGAACCAATATTAGAAACAGTTCTAAAGTTTGCTTTACTTTCACGAGGCAAACCAGGATCAACAATAATAACAACACTATCTGTTTTTGTTACGGGCGGGTAACATAACCTAGCATTACATACCATATAGAATACATCAATAGCAATAGTATATTTACCTGGTTCGAGATTTCTTTTTAGTCTAACTGGCAGATTAAATGTTGTATTTCCTTTATGATAGTAAGTATCCATTTCAAAACCTGGATCATAAACATAATTAGGCTTTGGTTCTTGAACTGGTGCTACGGCACCAACTACATTACCACTTATTGTAATTTCTGTAGGAAGCGGTCCAGGGCCTTCAATTAAATCGTAGATAGAGTAAATGTGCCATTGATCCTCCATTGCTGCGAGTATTTCGACATTGATTACTTCTCCTGCTCTCGCCGTGCCATCTACAGATGCAGATATTGTTACTGGATTTTGATTGTCCTGAGAAAGTAAGGCACTACATATAAATAAAAATATGATTAATTTTTTCAACTTATTATTTGTCTATTTTGAAACGCGAAAGGTAACTGGTTTACATATTAACTCAAACATCGCATTTCAAGTAAGTGTTATATTATTATCAATTTTTTCTCTCAACATTCCAAGATCCTCTAGAACTGCTAATTTCCCACTATCAAGTAATGTTTCAGCTTTTTCAAATCTAGACCAATGAAATCCCCTAGTATCAGGTCTAATTATATAATCTGCATGAGAAGAGAGTATTTTTTTTAATCGGTTTGAGGTAATGATACTTGCTCTAGTTTTTAGATCTGTAATATTTGGGTTTTTCAATTTTTGAAATTGATAACACCCAATATCAACAGCTATTATGAATTGACATATACCGAGCAATGGTTCAACAGGTACTGGCATCCCGACACCTCCATCAACTAAAAGATTATTCCCATTATTTATTGGCTTAAAAACTCCCGGAATAGCACAACTTTTGATTATTGCATCTTTGACATCACCACTATCATAAACTATATCTTCGCCTGTCGATATATTAGTTGCAATAACTTTTAAGGGTATTTTCATCTTTTCAAATGATGACTCTGGAATTAATTCATCTAATATTTTTATTAAGTATTTTGAGTCGAAGATATAATTTCTAAATAAACCCATGAATGCTAGTGTTAAATTATTAAAGGAGGTATTTATCCTATTAAAAAATGATTGATTTGCATTAGGATTTATTAAATATTTTTGTAAATTATTTTTCATAATATGAGATGACCATATTTGACGAAATTTTTTTTCAATCCATTTTGCATCGAGACTATATGCATACATAGCTCCAATGACCGCACCCGCACTGACTCCTGATATAGTATCAATTTTAATACCAGCACGGTCTAGTTCTTGTAAAACTCCTACATGTGCTGCACCACGAACCCCACCTCCTCCAAGAGCAATACCTAAAAAGTTTTTATTCACCTATTTCTTTTTTCCAATACAACCTTCATCTCTACCCTACGGTTAGGATTATCTCTTGCATCTCTTGGTAAATTAATAATTTGATCTATAATTCGATCACCTTCTATTATTTGTCCAAACACAGTGTAATTCCCATTAAGATGAGGTGCATCAGAGGCGCAAATAAAAAACTGGCTTCCTCCACTATTTGGATTATTTGATCTGGCCATAGACAAAACACCTCGAGAATGATTGATGTTATTAAACTCAGCAGGTAGATTCCATGTTGCCTTATCTTCCTCAACACCAATACCATAGTACTTAGCAGCATACCCACCAGTTCCATAGCTTGCTTTGTTTTCACTCTTGGTATTTGGATCACCCCCTTGAATCATGAAGCCAGGAATAACCCTATGAAAAATTGTTCCATCATAATAACCGCTCTTTACATGCAATTTAAAACTTTCAACATGTTTTGGGGCTACTTCATCAAAAAATTCTATCACCATATCTCCATATTTGGTAGAAATGACAGCAACCTCACTTTCCTGTTTGCTAGCATCCAGGTTATCTATTTCTCTCTGATTTTCATTTTTTTGAACACCTTGATTACTCACATTGCCTTCCTTTTTTGGTTTTCCACAATTTATATTAATTAATCCAAATAGAAGAATAAATGATAATATATGTTTCATAATAAGTATCGACTCCCAGGTTTTTGAATTGGAATTTTTGCGAGGCTATCTGGGATTTCATCATCCCCATAGCTTTTTGCATCTAATTTTACGATTGAATATTGGTTCTTATGTAATTTAACTTTGCCATTACTCCTATCAACAAGTACCCCTACACCCACTATTAAAGCATCCGATGCTAAAACTAAATCCATTACTTCCTTGACAGACCCACCAGTGGTTATAACATCTTCAACAATGAGTACTTTTTGTGATTTAATTATTTCAAATCCTCTGCGTAATATCATCTTTCCATTTTGCCTTTCTGAAAAAATACTTTTACAACCAAGTTGCACACCAACTTCAGTACTCAATACAATACCCCCAATTGCTGGTGATATGATAATATCAGGTTTGGTATTTACAAATCTATCTGAAATCATTATTGAGAAAGCAGTTAAGTACTCAGGAAACTGTAAAACCTTAGCACAT
>CAZPIF010000137.1:0-4746 GCA_964586565.1 uncultured bacterium | reverse complement strand
TGGTTTAAAGAAAAAGAAAATAAAATGAATATAAAAAATATAATAAAGCTAAGCACTGGCGGACAATGGATTACCTCTCCGGCAGCTGAAGAACAAATTTTTTGCAGAGAAATGTTTAGTCAAGAGCATATTGAAATAAAGGAAATGGTATACAATTTTGCAGAAAATAAAATACTACCAAAAATTAATGAAATAGAAAAACTTGATGAAAAGTTAAGTAAGTCAATTATGAAAGAGATGGGGGAACTTGGCTTAATTGGTGTTGATACGCCAGAACAATACGGTGGATCTAGTTTAGACAAGATAACCGCATGTATAGTAACCGAGGGCATTGGTTGGGGAGGTTCTGCTTCCTTTGGGTGCACTTTTGGTGTTCAAACTGGCATAGGTAGTCTGGGTATTGTGTTTTTTGGTACCGCTGAACAAAAAGAAAAATATCTTCCAAAACTCGTGTCTGGTAATTCTCTTGCAGCATACGGTTTAACTGAACCATCAGCGGGTTCTGATGCTCTTTCAGCTAAGACTACCGCTGTTCTATCTGATGATGAAAAATATTATATACTTAATGGCGAAAAACAATTTATAAGCAATGGTGGTTGGGCAGATATATATACCATCCTTGCGCAGGTTGATGGAAATAAGTTTTCAGGATTTATAGTTGAAAAAGATACTGAAGGATTCTCAACTGGTCCCGAAGAAAAAAAGATGGGAATGAAAGGTTCATCAACAACATCTTTAAAGTTCACAAATGCAAAAATTCCAGTTGAAAATCTTCTATACGATGTAGGAAAAGGTGCAACAATTGCTTTCAATGCTCTAAATATAGGTAGGTACAAATTAGGTGCAGCAAGTGTCGGTGGATCAAAGCAGGCAATCAAACAGACTTTAAAATATGCAATTGAAAGAAAACAATTTGGACAATCCATTGCAAAATTTGATTCAATCATTGGGAAAATCGCTGACATTACTATTAAAACCTATTCCGCTGATACGATGCTTTACAGAACCGTTGGCATGATTCAAAACGCGATTGATGAATTAGATCAAAATGATTCGGAATATTATATTAAAATGGGACAGGCAATGGAAAGATTTGCTGTGGAAGCTTCAATGGCAAAGATTTTTGGCAGTGAGACCTCATCAATGGTGGTAGATAATTGCCTCCAGATATTTGGGGGATACGGTTTTATAGAAGGATATCCAATGGCCATGGCATATCGCGATGACAGAATCAACCAAATTTGGGAAGGTACCAATGAAATAAATCGTGCGATAGTTACAGGATATATGATGAAAAAAGTATTAATGGAAGAAATATCTCTAAGGGGTATGTTAAAAAATCTTGGAGATTTTCTTTCAAAAGATATCAATGACAATAGAGACTTATTCTCAAATGAAAAACATGCAATCAATGGTGCAAAGATGCTTTCTGTTTTGATTTTTCAGGAGGCACTTTTTGCTTTTGGGCAAGACCTGAAACATGAACAACAGCTAAGTGAGGCTCTTGCTGATATATTCACTCTTATTTTCACTTCAGAATCTGTCGTATCAAGAGTACAGCAAGAACAATCACCAAATAGTAATACATCTATGGCTACAGATATAGCTTTAATACATGTATCAGAGTCAATGCTTGATATAATCAAATTAAGCACTAAAAGTCTTAACTATATTTTTGCAGGATCAACTCCAAAAAATATTTTAGAGTCTGTCAAAAAATTAAAAGATATTTTGACATTAAATACTGATACTATTACTAAGAAACGTAGTTTGGGTAATTTTATGCTAGATCAGCAGGACTATCCTTTTTAAATACATGTCATTATCAAATAAAGGTTTAAGTAGTAAATAAAAATATGATCAATATAAAAATTAGAAATTGTGGAGTGATATATGCATAAATCTGTTATTATTGATGCTGTCAGATCACCTATCGGGCTAAAAAATGGAAGCCTGGTTGGAATCCGTCCAGATGACCTTAGTTCTCAAGTGATTCAAGGTCTTTTAAACAGACATAAAAATATAAGTCCTGAAATTATTGAAGACCTCGTGCTAGGCTGCGCTTTTCCAGAAGGACCACAGGGAATGCTGCTTGCAAAAGGTGTCTCAATATTGGCGGGCATTCCAGAAACTTCTGGTGGTGCCGTAATAAACCGATTCTGTGGATCATCAATGGATGCAGTTCACCAGATTAGTACAAAAATAGAAGCAGGTGACATTGAAGTTGGCATTGCAGTTGGTGTTGAGGATATGTTTTCTGTCCCTATGGGAGGCTTCAATCCTGATTTCCATCCAGAACTAGCGGAACAGGATTATTATATTGGGATGGGTGAAACAGCGGAGATTCTCGCAAAAGAAGGTAATATCTCAAGGGAAACACAAGAGGAATTTTCTATTGAATCTCATAAAAAAGCGCTTAAAGCTTGGGAAAATGGCAAATACACTGATGAAGTAATAGCAATCGATATATATGGAGAAAGAACGGTTGATAAAGATGAAGGTCCACGACAGCCCGATATTGAAAAAATAAAAAGTTTAGCTCCTGCATTTTTAGAAAATGGAACTGTTACAGCAGCCACATCTAGTCCAATATCGATTGGTGCAGCAGCGATTTTAATAGCAAGTGAAAAATTTGTGAGAGATAATTCCATTAACTACAGAGCAACAATAAAGGGAAGATCAATAGCAGGAGTTGACTGGAGAAGAATGGGAACAGGTCCAATCCCTGCTACAAAAAAGGTATTGCAAAATGCTGATATGACAATGAATGATATAGATGTAATTGAATTAAATGAGGCTTTCGCAGCGCAGTCATTATTTGTAATAGATGAATGTAAATGGGATATATCTAAAATAAATCTCAATGGTGGAGCAATAGCGCTTGGTCATCCTCTAGGCTGCTCTGGCGCAAGAATAATTACAACTCTATTGAATGTTATGGAGCAACAAGAGGTCACCACAGGGTTAGCTACTATGTGTATCGGGACAGGTCAGGGTATTGCAACTATTTTAGAGAGAGCTTAGAAAATGAAAAATAATATTCAGAAAGTGGCCGTCTTAGGGTCAGGAATAATGGGCGCACAAATTTCTGGTCACCTAGCAAATGCAGGTATACCATCCTATCTCTATGATATAAATCAAGAATTAGCTCAGAAAGGAAAAGACAATCTTCTTTCTCTAAAACCAAACCCATTATACAAACCAAAAAATATAGATTTTATCCAACCATGTAACTACGATGATCATCTTGAAAGAATAGAAGAGGTATATTGGGTTCTAGAAGCCGTTGTAGAACGTTTAGATATAAAATCAGAAATCTATAAACGCCTAATACCACATTTGAAGCTATCTGCAATCTTGACATCTAACACATCTGGAATTCCCCTAACTGATCTCACTGATTCACTACCTAAAAACATAAAAGAGCGTTTTATGATTACGCACTTCTTTAATCCTCCAAGATATATGCCTCTTCTAGAGCTAGTCAGAGGAAAAGATACATCTGAAAAAACATATAATATAATGGCAGAATTCGGTGAATCAGTTCTTGGGAAAGGTATTGTTCATGCTAAAGATACACCAAACTTTATTGGCAATCGTATCGGCATATATGGTATGATGACCGCAATTGCTCTATCAAAAGAACACAGCCTGACCGTTGAGGAAGTGGATAAACTGATGGGGCCAATCTCAGGGAAGCCTAAGAGTGCAACATTTCGAACAGCAGACCTTGTTGGTCTTGACACACTAAAAAGTGTAGCCCTAACAACATATGAAAAAGCAATTGAAGATGAAGAACGCAATATTTTCAAAATACCCCCTATACTTAATAAATTGATTGAGACAGGGAGACTTGGACAAAAAACCAAATCAGGTTTTTACAAAAAAAATGATGATCGTTCAATTCATTCAGTAGACCTTGAAACTGGCGAATATAGTCCAATGAATAAAGTAAGATTTGACTGTTTCAGAGTTGCTAAAGATAGACAAAAATTAAGAGGGAAAATGATCGCTCTTTGTACTGGTGATGATAGTGGAAGTAAATATTTTTGGGAAGTTACTTCAAAAACATTGATATATAGTGCAAATAGAATTCCTGAAATATCTGATGATATTATAAATATTGATAATGCAATGAAATGGGGATTCGGTTGGGAAGCTGGTCCTTTCGAAGTTTGGGATATGCTTGGTGTAGAGACATCTATCAATCGCATGAAATCTGAAGGGAAAAATGTTCCAGAGTGGGTAACTAAAATGATTAACTCAGGAAGGAAATCATTTTATGAAATCAAAAACGGTCATAGAACCTATTGGAATCCACTAGATGGTAGCCCCAAAATAATTAAAAGCAATCCAAAAATATTTGATATTGTTTTACATAAAAGTTCCGGGAATAATATAAAAAGAGATCTAAGTGCTAGTGTCAATGATATGGGAGATGGTATCCTGAATGTAGAATTTCACTCAATTCTACAACCAGCACTTAATCCAATTGATAGCTCATATATTGAAATGATAAATCATGCCATTGATTTAATAGAAGGTGGAAAATACAAAGGACTTGTTTTAGGACATCAAGGTAAAAATTTTTCAGCAGGAGCAAACTTAAATCTTTTTTTAGAACTAAGTAAAAATAAACAATGGGATTTGCTTGATTATGCTGTCAAAACATTTCAAAACACAACCCAAAGGATGAGATTCTGCAAAGGACCTATAGTTGCTGCACCCTTTCAATTAACACTTGGA
>CAZPIF010000136.1:0-4764 GCA_964586565.1 uncultured bacterium | reverse complement strand
GCTCAACGTTGCAGTACTTATCTTTATTGGTGGTTTCCTTGGTTGGCTAGTAGGTATACCTTTATTAGGTCAGGGGTTAGAATATGCAGCCAATCCATTAGATGGAGCATCATATCTTTGGTCAACAAAGATAAGATATGTTGGAGTTGGTGCAATGGTCATTGGGGGTATATCTTCAATTTTTAAAGTCAGAAAAGGTTTAATTGATGCAATTAGAATTCTGATAGAGAGTCAGAAAAAATCTTCGCAAGATAATATTCCAATTAATGAACGCGATATTTCGGCAAGGGCAATAAACATATTTTCAGTATTAGCTATTTTACTAGTTGGGGGGGTGTATTTTCACATTACAAGTAATATAGCAATAACATTTGTGACAACTATCATCATGATAATTATGGCTTTCTTCTTTACTGCTGTTGCTTCATATATTGTTGGTTTAGTGGGTAATTCCAACTCTCCAGTATCTGGTATGACAATAACAGCTGTATTGTTTACTGGTGGGCTACTTTACATTTTTGGTTTTTCAGGAACAAATGGTATGGTTGCAACTCTTGGAGTAGCTGCAATTGTATGTTGTGCAGCCTGCACATCCGGTGATGTTTGCAATGATCTTAAAACTGGTCAAATAGTTGGGGCGAGTCCCTACAAACAACAAATTATGCAGATAGTTGGAGTTGCAGTTGCATCACTTGTAATGGCGCCTGTACTTCAACTTTTACATGACAACACACCTGGAGGAATTGGTGGCAGAGAACTAGCAGCTCCTCAAGCAGGATTATTTGCGAGTTTGGCTAATGGATTCTTTGGTGATGGAAAACTACCTTTAGATATGGTTGCGATTGGTGCTATTCTTGGTATAATCATTCTTATTATAGATAATATATTCTTTTCTTCAAACAAAAAGGATGGTTTTAGATTACACTTAATGCCTATAGCTGTTGGAATGTACCTTCCTTTCGGACTTTCTACACCTATTCTAGCAGGAGGGTTGCTAGCACATTTTGTAGTTCGTAAAAATAATTCAAATAAAAGTACTGATTCAAAATTGCAAAATGGAGTACTCATTTCATCAGGTCTTATAGCTGGTGAATCTTTGATGGGTATTTTTCTTGCAATCATTGCAGGTGCAGGGATAACAAAAGTTAGTCTAAACCTAGAACCAAATGTAATGACTATTTTAACGGTGGTAAGTGTCCTAGGATTAATTAATCTGCTTTACAGTAATTCAAAAGTAAATCAAAATTAATTTGGCAATATAAAATCTTAATTCGATTTATTCGGTTCGAATTACTGTGACTTTTTGTTCATTTCTTGAACCATCTATACCATAAATTAAGAGTAGATAAACTCCAGAAGAAACATAACTACCATTATCATCCCTACCATCCCAAGATAGCTGATTACCATCAACTTTTATGCCTTTGGATTTTACGTGTCTAATAATATTGCCATTCAAAGATGTGATAAGCATCGATGATTCATAAGGTAAATTATCTACTCTCATAGATTTTTGGGATGGTATAATAAATGGGCTTGGAAAGACAATAACATTCTCATAATTAATTCTTGGGTTTCCAAAAGGAATCTTTAAAGTATTGATACCACCGCCTGTTGCTATATAAACAATATTTCTTTTTGTATCGAATGCGACATCCATAACCTCATTTGAAAGCAGAGGACTGTTTTCAGTATGAAAACCATTAATGTCTGGCCAATAGGTTGAATTTTCCATTAATATTTTTAAACCTTCACTTGTTGAATTTGCCCAGATATTTCCTTGAGCGTCTATGTTTATTTTCGATCCAGTACCAAATGAAATATTGGGGAAATATGGATAAGGATTCTCATCGATAACAGGATTATTATCATTATCTATAGTGAAATAGTTTAATCCTGTTGGCGTAAGATAGTAGATTTTATTATTCATTCCCATTTTAAGTGACCATACCGTGCCAGAGTTTTTAATAACTTTCCACATAACTTCATATGGATCATATGGCATAGAACTGTATGATAGTATTGATATCCCACCATTAGGATATATACCTAAATTTGCTTCACTAGCTTGAAATGCAGATACCCAAGCTCTACCCCAATTATCAAAAGAAATAGATGAAGGTGATTGACTAATTCTAGTACCTGACTCATATGAACTGTAATGTTTCCACTGGCCATTTGGAGACCTAACATGAATTGGATTATTACCATATGTACAATAAGGATTTACTATCCATAAATTACCCTCATCATCAAATTCAATATCTAATATAATTTGATAATGTGAGCTACCTGAACTGGAATAATAACTAAGATAGGTAGTGTCAATTGTCGTAATATTTTCAGGATCATCAACATCAATAATAATTATTCCACCACTAGTCCTTGTAGGATTACCATAATTAACCCTTGAGCCTCGAATCGCACAATAAATTAAACCATCAGGACCTTGTTCTATATCAGCAATATACTCACCAAATTCATATGGTACAGTATCTGCTATAAAGTAATTATAATCATAATTTTCATCTATAAAGTTTGTGCCTTCTACTTTTACTTCTAATATATTCCTCCAGCCTTGTTCATCATAAATTGAAATACCACTTCTACTACCTCCAACAAGTCTTCCATCATCCAAAACTTCAATTGCAGAAAATTTTCCAGTAACAGGTGAATTCGGTATAAATCTTTTTATATCTATTCCACCTCCAATATCATTTGTAATTGATAAAAACCCTGAATTTGTTCCTACAATAATTTGATTTGAACCATAATATATTTTTGATATTTCATGACCTGCTTCAAAATTCATATCGTCAAATCCTAACCTAGCATACAGATTCTCACCATCTGAAAACCATATATTTTCATTCTCATAAATTATATTGTCTGCATTTTGCAAATCATACGAAAAATTAATTGGGTTTAGTATTTCGTTAAGGATGTCATATTCATAAATATTGGTGCTTGTTGTGAAAATTAGCTTTTTATCAATTTCAGCAACTGATGTTATTTGATCATCAAAATCCATAATTAGTTTTTTCCAATTATTTGGATCTTTTATATTATCATTAATATTCGCAGCATATAATCCATTGTCCATACCAGCATAAATAAGTGTATCACTCGCAATAAAACAATTCAGAGCTCCTGCTTCACTAGGATAATTTTTATAAGAATCTCTATATTCCCAGCTATTATCAAAAATAAATTTCATTATCCCAACATTTTGTCCTTCAATGAATTGAACCCAACATATATTGCCTTTTACTTGTATATCTTCTATTGAACTCAACCCAAAATCAAAACTATTAATAGAGATTTGGTTATATGAGTCATAAATTTGTACGAATCCATTTGGAGCACTACCTCCAATCCAAATATTAGATTGATGGTCTAAATTAATAGAAGAAATATTGACACCACTTAAACCATCAACTGTTGTAAATATAGAATAAACATTATCTTTTATTTGACAAATACCACCGGAAGTTGCTAAAAGTGTTCTTTCATCATCACTCACTATATCTTTAATATCTATCGTAGAGGTTAATGCCCCCCACTCACCAACTCTCACCTGAGCATTTGTTTTTATTACTAGAATAAAAGAAAGTGTTATAATGACTAATTTTAACAAACTAAAATTCATTAAGATTAAATCTTTCATTCTTTTAAAATTATTTTCTATGTATGATAATTTTCTCAAACCTTTTTCTTTTGTAATTAAAATATTAATACCAATTTTGCCAATATGAAACATATCCTGATATTACTTTTATCATCTAGTTTTATGATTGGGCAAAAGATTATACCATTCACCATTGATATAAGACCCAGAGTAATTGATGATGCAAAAGTAATAGTAAACGTGGAAGTAATAAATAACGTAGGTCGACCTGTAGATTATCTTGAAGGCTTCTTATCAGAATTCTCCTCTGAAAATATTCTCTTGGCAGAAAAAAGAATGGTTTTGGTATATCATTATGAACCTGCTCTCCAGTCAGGCTTTGCAACAACAAAAACTTCATCATATGATTTAAAAACTGAGAGGCCTTCAGTATATAAATTCAATATTTCAAAAGTTAAATTTGCTGGAGACAATAGAGTATTTGCCTGGCACTCTAAATCCGGTTTCATTCGAATTGATTAGCTTGTTTCTCCTTGTGCTTTAACCATTTTTCCTCCAAAATCTTTGTATAATTTAAAGTGTCAAGATCTAAAACAAGGTCATTAATCCACTTTCTAGTAGATTCTATATATAGTTCTATATTTTGTATAGGTACCCTTTCTGCATACATATTTGCAATTAATATTGCTGATGGAATTGGTATATATAAGTTTAGAGCATCCTGATAAAAATAATCAATATTTTTGATCAATTCTTTAATTGTAAGGTAATCTACTGTTTCGGAAAATGTTTTGTCAGCAGTTTTTTGATCGATATTCCAAACATTTAAATATGAAAATAACCGACCGTCTAATACACCCAATAAATAAGCGCTTTTTACCTTATAAGTTAGACTATGATCATATTGCACAGATTTAGATATTTTATTCCAATCATTTCCATCCCAAAAGAATTTATTCTCTCTAGCAAATAAAAAGTTTAAAGTACTAAAAATAAAAATTAGGTAGAATAATTTTCTTATATTTATAGATCTAATCATTACTTGTAACAATGGTTTTTACATTTACAAACTCCATCATTCCATAACTTGATAGTTCCCTACCGTATCCTGATTCTTTAATACCTCCAAAAGGTAG
>CAZPIF010000135.1:0-4800 GCA_964586565.1 uncultured bacterium | reverse complement strand
CAAGGAGCTACTTTTGCACAATTACTTCAATCTTTATATATAAATGATCTTTCAGCTCATGCAGCAGCTAGAAAAGCAGCTGATGCTAATATGATACAACCTGGTAGTTCCGCTTGGAATACTGCATATAAACAAGCAATTACAAATGGAATTGATGTTTTTCGTGGAGGCGCAGGAATTTTAGATACATCTAAATCCAATACTTTTGAAGCTAATTATAACCTTCAAGATTTGGTTAGTATTGCTGATATTATTATTGGTGGTTCATATAGACAATATATTTTAAGATCAAATGGTACATTATTTACTGATTATACAACTCCAATTGAATATACAGATATGGGATTATATGCTCAAGCTAAAAAAGATTTTTTTGGAGGAGCATTAAAGTTAACTGGTTCTATGCGTTATGACAAGAGTCAGTTTTTTGATGGACATATCACTCCGAGAATTGGAGGATTATTGTTTCTTTCAGAGAATCAGAATTTAAGATTCTCTTACCAAACTGGTTACCAAAATCCATCTTCTCAAGATCAATATATTGGACTGGATATAGGTTCTGCTATTTTAATGGGATCATCTTCTGATAATATTGATCGTTTTAAAATGGAAGTTCAAGGAATAAGTTCAACTGCCAGATACACCTTAACAGGTAAGCATATTATGGAAAATTCATGGACATTGGCTTCTGTACAAGCTGGAGCACCAGTTGCAGCTGTTCTTGGAAATGTAGAACCACAATATGTAAAATCTTATGATCTTGGATATAGAGTAAATGGAACGAAAACAGCCTTAGATATTAATGCTTATTTTACAGAGTGGGACAATTTTATTGCTGCTAAAACAGTTGTAACTCCTATGTATATGGTTCCTGGTTTTGGCGGATTGGCTGCACTTGCTCAAGGAGATTTTAGAGCAGTTAGTGTTGACAGTAATACGGACGAAGTCGTTAGAACTTATGGAGTTAGTGCTGGTTTAGAAACGGAACTTTTCAAAACATATGATTTAAATATAACAGGTTCATATAACAAGATGAAATTTAAAAATCCTGACTCAGATTACGAGGCAGGATTTAATACTCCACAAACTAGAGTAAAAGTTAGTATTGGTTCAGATAAACTTGCTAAGAATTTCTCTTTCAATTTAAGTGCTAGATATCATGATAGCTTTATGTGGGAACAGTCTGGTTTTATAGATGCTAGAATCCCTCATTGTACAGTTTATGATGCTTCAATGAATTTTGAATTACCTAAAATAGATGCCAGAATTAAAGTTGGTGGTGCTAATATTGGAGGCAGTGAATATCAGTTAATTCCTGGATCAGGATTCATAGGAAGTCAATATTATGTAGGGTTTACTTTAAATCCTTAATAATCAATTTTAAATGTTAATAAAAAGGCGCCAATTGGCGCCTTTTTTTTATTTAAAAATTAAAAAAATTGAAGTATAAATTTTATATTTGCCTCAATAAATTTCCATTTATAACAAATATTTTTCAATTAAAAATTATAAAATGTCAAATTCGATTGGTAAAGTTTCTCAAATTATTGGTCCGGTAGTGGATGTAACATTTGATACCTCTTCAACTACGCTTCCTAAAATATATGATTCTCTTGAGATAAAAAGAGATGATGGTTCTATTCTGGTTCTAGAAGTTCAATCTCACGTTGGTGAAGATGTAGTTAGAACTATATCAATGGATTCAACTGATGGTCTTCAAAGAGGAGTGGATGTTTTTGCAACTGGAAATCCAATTCAAATGCCTATTGGTGAGGATATTTATGGTCGATTATTTAATGTTATTGGTGATGCTATTGATGGATTAGGTGACCTTCCAAAGACTGGTGATAATGGTTTGTCAATTCATAGAGAAGCTCCTGATTTTGACCAGTTATCTACCTCAACTGAAGTTTTATTTACTGGCATTAAAGTAATTGATTTAATTGAGCCCTATGCTAAAGGAGGAAAAATCGGTTTGTTTGGAGGAGCTGGTGTTGGTAAAACTGTATTAATACAAGAACTAATTAATAATATTGCTAAAGGCCATGGCGGACTTTCAGTTTTTGCAGGTGTAGGAGAAAGAACAAGAGAAGGAAATGATCTTTTAAGAGAAATGTTGGAATCAGGAATTATTAAATATGGTAAAGATTTTGATAAATCTATGGAAGAAGGAGGATGGGATTTAAGCAAAGTTGATAAGAAAGCAATGAAAGAATCTAAAGCAACCTTTGTATTTGGACAAATGAATGAACCTCCTGGAGCCAGAGCTAGAGTAGCTTTATCTGGATTAACAGTTGCAGAATATTTTCGAGATGGAGCTGGTGATGGTCAAGGAAAGGATGTTTTATTTTTTGTTGATAATATTTTTAGATTTACTCAAGCAGGTTCGGAAGTTTCCGCATTACTTGGAAGGATGCCCTCTGCCGTTGGTTATCAACCAACATTGGCTACAGAAATGGGTGCTATGCAAGAAAGAATTACTTCAACTAAAAAAGGGTCTATTACATCAGTACAAGCTGTTTATGTCCCTGCTGATGATTTAACAGATCCAGCTCCTGCTACAACTTTTGCTCACCTTGATGCTACTACAGTTCTATCAAGAAAAATTGCTGAATTAGGAATTTATCCTGCCGTAGATCCTTTAGATTCAACTTCAAGAATTTTAACTGCAGAAATTTTAGGCGATGATCACTACAATTGTGCTCAGAGAGTTAAAGAGCTTTTACAAAAATATAAAGAACTTCAAGATATAATTGCTATTTTGGGTATGGAGGAACTTTCAGAAGAAGATAAGCTTTCGGTATATAGAGCAAGAAAAGTACAAAGGTTTCTTTCTCAACCTTTTCATGTTGCAGAACAATTTACTGGAACACCTGGAGTTTTAGTAGATATAAAAGATACTATTAAAGGTTTTAATATGATTATGGATGGTGAATTAGATCACCTTCCAGAAGCTGCTTTTAATCTTAAGGGAACCATTGAAGAAGCAATTGAAGCTGGAGAAAAAATGTTAGCTGAAGCGTAATTAATAATTATGTATTTAGAAATTGTAAGTCCTGAAAAAACTCTATTTAATGGAGATGTTGAATCTGTTCTAGTCCCTGGATCAGCTGGATCATTTCAAATGTTAAATAATCATGCCCCAATTGTTTCTACTTTAGGTAAAGGAATTGTAAAAATTATAGGTGATATAAAAATTTCTGAAAATTTATCAGATGTTTTTTCTAAAATTAACTCTAGGGAAACGCATTTAAATATATCTTCAGGAGTTATTGAAATGAAGGAAAATAAAATAATCATTTTAACTGATTAGATTTATCTTTTTTTAATTTTATTGCATTCGCATTAGTTTATACTCATGAATTACAAGATTTCAGTATTCCTTTTTCTTTTTATCCAAATTATATTTCCTCAAGATTCAACCCAAGATGAAATTTTAGACGAGGTTGTAGTAACTTCAGCTAAGATAGATATTCCTTTTTCTAAAAATTTTAGAACAGTTAAAATAATTTCCTCTAATGAAATTAAAAATAGTCCATCAACTAATGTTTCTGATTTGTTGCAAGAAATTACTGGAATTGATGTTAGAAGAAGAGGAATTGGAGGTGTTCAAGGAGATTTATATATAAGAGGAGGAGGGTTTGATCAAACTTTACTACTTATAGATGGAATGAAAATGGACGATGCTCAAACAGGGCACCATACATTAAATATGATTCTTCCACTTTATTTGATTGAACGAATTGAGGTAATTAAAGGCCCAGCTGCTAGAATTTTTGGTCAAAATGCTTTTAATGGAGCGATAAATATTGTTACAAAAGATGCTACAGGAGAAAAAAGAGAGATAGATTTGAGTTTAAAAGAACTTTATTATGGTTCATTTGAACAGAAAAATATATCCGCTGTAACAAAAATACTTACTAAAAAGGTTAAATCTTTAATTAGTTTTTCAAATAATAGTTCAGATGGTTACAGACACAATACAGATTATAAAAGGAATAATTATTTTATAAAATCTTCCTTTAATTCGAAGTCTTATCCAGTTGATGTTATTGCTTCTTTTACTGAAAATAAGTTTGGAGCTAATGGGTTTTATGCTAGCCCTAGTGCTACTGAACAATATGAAGAAACTCAGGCAAGTTTAGTTGGAATATCAACAACAATTAATTCTGATAAATTGTCAATTACCCCAAAGTTATATTGGAGGCGAGGACAAGATGAATACATTTATATTAGAGATGATCCATCAGTTTATAGAAACTTACATATAACAAATAAGCTGTCTGCTGAATTAAGTGGTTCTTATTACTCTAGCTCTGGTGTTACAGGTTTTGGGGTGGACTTATCTTCAGTTAATATTTCAAGTAATAATTTAGGGGAACATGACAGAACAACAGTTAATATATTTGCCGATTATACTTTTAAGCTATTTGATGAAAAATTAGTTCTTTCTCCAGGAATAGCGATTAGTTATTTTTCCGACATGTCATTTCATTCTTTTCCAGGAATTGATTTAGGTTATGATTTTAGCTCAAATTTCAAATTGTATAGTAATATTGGAAAGACGTATAGAATTCCAACTTATACGGATTTATATTACAGTGACAGAACAACAATTGGTAACGAAAATTTAAATCCTGAATCAGCAATATCTACGGAATTTGGTTTAAAATACAACAGATCCAATGTCAAATTTACAGCTGCTTTATTTCAAAGAAATGCAAAAAGTATAATTGATTATGTTAAAGAGAACGAAAATGATTTATGGAATGCTGTAAATATAGGTTCATTAAAAACAAA
>CAZPIF010000134.1:0-4804 GCA_964586565.1 uncultured bacterium | reverse complement strand
TAATAAAAATGAATATGCTCAAAGTATTGAGCAGGACGTTTATTTTGGCAATATTCCTTATATGACAGATAAAGGAACGTTTATTATAAATGGTGCTGAGCGTGTTATTGTATCTCAGTTGCAAAGATCTCCAGGTGTGTTTTTTGATGAATCAACTCATCCTAATGGTACAAAGTTGTATCAAGCTCGTATTATTCCAGCTCGAGGATCATGGGTTGACTTTACCACAGATATAAATGATTGCTTATTTGTTATCATAGATCGCCGAAGGAAGTTCCCGGTTACAATGCTTCTAAGGGCTTTAGGTTTCTCTACAAATACTGATATTTTTCATGCTTTTGGTTCAACAAAATCATTAAATCCTAGTACAGATGATGTCAGTCAATACATTGGCGCTACGATTACTGAAGATATTGTCGATACAAAAACTGGTGAGATTTTTCTTGAAGGTGGGGTAGAGCTTTCCGCCGACAATATTGAGTCATTAGTTAATGCTGGAATTGACGATGTGAAGGTAGTGGATGGGAACAAGGATTTTCATTCGATGCTCCTGCTTAACACTATTGAAAAAGACCCAACAAACAATACTGAGGAAGCGCTAGGGGTGGTTTATCAGTTAATTCGGTCAAGTGAGCCGCCAAACTTAGAGACTGCTCAAAAGTTTATTGAACGAATATTTTTTAGTCCTAAAAAGTATGACCTTGGGCAAGTTGGAAGATATAGACTTAATCAGCAATTTAATTTAAAAGTACCAGTTGAAGATACTGTGTTAACCATGGATGACATAATCCAGGTAATACAGTTTTTAATTGACATGAGGAAAGGCGATAGAGGCATTGATGATATAGACCATTTGGGAAATAGAAGGGTTAAGACGATAGGTGAGCAATTAACTAATCAATTTAGTGTCGCATTAAGTCGTATGATTAGAACTATTCATGAAAGAATGAATTTAAGAGAATCTGAAAGTATCACTCCTCAAGATTTAATTAATTCAAGAGTTGTCACAACTGTTATTAATACATTTTTTGGGACATCTCAGTTGAGTCAATTTGGTGACCAAACTAACCCGCTAGCTGAAATAACTCATAAAAGAAGAATCTCAGCGTTGGGTCCTGGCGGTCTTACAAGAGAGAGGGCAGGTTTTGAAGTTAGGGATGTTCATTACACTCATTATGGTAGACTTTGCCCTATTGAGACTCCTGAAGGTCCAAATATAGGACTTATATCTTCTTTAGCGATGTATGCTGAAGTAAATAATCATGGTTTTATCGAGTCTCCATACCGCAAAGTAAAGAAAAACGGTGCAGGTCCTCTTGTTACTGACGTGACAGAGTATTTATCAGCTGATGACGAAGATAGGGTTTTTGTGGCTCAGGCTTCGACGAAGCTTGATGCAAAAGGTGTTATTGCTGAAGAAAACATTAGAGCCAGAGTAAAAGGCGATTTTCCTATTGTTAGTCCTGACGAGGTTGATTATATAGAAGTTTCTCCTAATCAGATATTAAGCGTTGCGGCAGCATTAATTCCATTTTTGGAGCATGATGACGCTAATCGTGCACTAATGGGTTCTAATATGCAAAGGCAATCGGTTCCTCTGATGAATCCTAAATCTCCTATAGTAGGCACAGGAATTGAAGGTAAAGTTGCTATTGACTCTCGTTCTGCTGTTGTTTCGCCAGTTGATGGAAGAGTGGTCTATGTAGATTCAGAAATATGCAAAATCAAGCGGAAAGATGTTATGGACTCACTTGCTCTTTATGAAGGCGAAAATATTATTGAGGTTGATTTTAAAAAGTTTCATAGGACTAACCAAAATACTGTTCATAATCAAAGGCCTTTAGTTAAGGAAGGTCAAGATGTTAAAAAAGGTGATGTTATTGCTGATGGGGCATCTACTGATAGAGGTGAGCTAGCATTAGGTTCTAATATTCGCGTGGCATTCATGCCATGGAGGGGGTATAACTTTGAAGATGCAATTGTTATTAGCGAACGTTTGGTTAAAGAGGATGTATACAGTTCCGTCCATTGTAATGAAGTTGAGTTAGAAGTAAGAGACACGAAGAGAGGGCAAGAAGAGTTGACTGCTGAAATACCAAATGTTGGTGAAGATACCACAAAAGATTTAGATGAAAATGGAATCATTCGTTTAGGTGCAAGGGTTTCTGAAGGTGATATTCTTATAGGTAAAGTCACTCCTAAGGGAGAGACTGATCCTACTCCTGAAGAAAAATTGCTAAGAGCTATTTTTGGTGAAAAAGCAGGAGAGGTTAAAGACGCGTCTAAAAGAGCTGAGCCAGGAATAAAAGGTGTGGTAATTAAAACACAATTATTTGAAAAGCAGGCGAAAAGAACGAAAAAAGAAGAGCGTGAGCAGATTTTATTGTATCAAAAAGAATCAGCTGAGAGGAAGGTTCTTCTTAAAAAATCAAGAGACGAAAAACTAACTAACTTACTTAAAGATCAGATATCCAATGGAATTAGAGATTTATCTAGCGGAAAAACGTTAATAAAAAAATCTACCAAGCTCACCTTGAAGAGATTGAATAGTTTTGACATGGAGCGCTTTGCTCAGGATGAGGCTTGGGTTGAGGATAAGAGGGTATGGAAAAAGCTAGAGTCAATTTGGAGGTCTTTTCGAGAAGAATGGTCAAATATTGAAACGAAACTTGAAAGAAAAATATTTAAACTAAGAGTTGGGGATGAGTTGCAGCCTGGTATTCTAAAACTTGCAAAGGTGTTTGTTGCTCAGAAGCGAAAAATATCTGTTGGTGATAAGATGGCTGGAAGGCATGGTAATAAAGGAATTGTCGCTACTATTGTTCCTGAAGAAGATATGCCATTTATGGAAGACGGTACGCCAGTTGATATCGTTTTGAATCCTTTAGGTGTTCCTTCACGTATGAATCTTGGTCAGTTATATGAAACAATGCTAGGTTGGGTTGGAGAAGTGACCGGAAGAAGATTTGCAACTCCTGTCTTTGATGGGGCTAGCCCTGATGAAGTGCAAAAAGAGTTAATCGAAGCTGGTTTACCAGAAACGGGAAAAGCAAAATTAATTGATGGGAAAACGGGAGAATATTTTAACAATCCTGTAACAGTTGGCAATATTTACATGATGAAACTTAGTCATATGGTTGATGACAAGATGCATGCTCGTTCAACTGGCCCATACTCATTAATTACTCAGCAACCTCTAGGAGGTAAGGCTCAATTTGGTGGTCAAAGGTTGGGTGAAATGGAAGTCTGGGCATTGCAGGCGTATGGTGCTGCTCATACACTACATGAATTGTTAACCGTTAAATCGGATGATGTTGAAGGTAGGTCTAAGGTTTATAATTCAATTGTGAGAGGTGAGCAAATGCCAACCTATTCTGCGCCAGAATCTTTCAATGTGATGATCAAAGAATTGCAAGGCCTCTGCATCGATGTAGAGCTGGATTAATTTAAAGGAGATTTATTTTGACATACATACAATCAAACCCTGTTGATACTTCAAAACAATACAATTCTATAACTATTGGGTTGGCGTCACCAGAAAAAATACTTCAACGTTCTTATGGCGAAGTGCTAAAGCCTGAAACAATAAATTACCGTTCTTATAAGCCGGAAAAAGATGGATTGTTTTGTGAGAAAATATTTGGACCTGTTAAGGATTATGAGTGTCATTGTGGAAAATACAAGGGGATCAGATATAGAGGAATTATATGTGATAGATGCGGGGTAGAGGTTACGCGAAAAAAGGTCAGAAGAGAGAGAATGGGGCATATAACCCTAGCTGTTCCAATTGTGCATATTTGGTATCTTCGTTCTATTCCTAGTAAGCTGAGCTATCTTGCCGGCAAAAGTACAAAAGAACTAGAAAGAGTGATTTATTATGAAATGTTTATGGTCGTTGAGCCCGGTAATAGTGGCCTAGAGAAATTTGAATTGATCGAAGAAGACGAATATATTCAATATGAAGATCAGTTTGGTTATATGGCTGTTTCAGATGAGGATAAAGATAATGAAAATTATTTTTATGCGACAATGGGTGGAGAAGCAATGAAGGAGATGCTATCTAGACTGAATATTCAAGAGCTCAAAAATGAGCTTGTTGATATTGTAAAAACTTCTAAGTCAAAGCAAAAACGGGCAGATGCCTTAAAGCGATTAAAAGTTGTTCAGTCTTTTGTTACAGACTCTACAAAGAAGCATTTAAACAAGCCTGAATGGATGATTGTGTCTATTTTACCTGTCATACCACCAGAGTTAAGGCCATTAGTGCCTTTAGAGGGTGGTAGGTTTGCTGCATCAGATTTGAATGATTTATATCGTAGAATAATAATAAGGAACAATCGATTAAAGCAATTAATGGAGATTAAAGCTCCAGACGTCATACTAAGAAATGAAAAAAGAATGTTACAGGAAGCTGTTGATGCATTGTTTGATAATAATAGAAGGAAAACTGCTATTCGAAGTGGTTCTCGTAGGCCCTTAAAATCTTTATCAGATATGTTGAGAGGAAAAACAGGAAGATTTAGGCAGAATTTGCTTGGTAAACGGGTTGATTATTCTGGACGTTCAGTAATTGTTGTTGGGCCTCAGTTAAAGCTTCATGAATGTGGAATGCCAAAAAATATGGCGCTAGAGCTATTTAAGCCTCATATGATTCATGAATTAATGTCGAGAGGTTATACGCAGACACCACGAAGTGCAAAATTAATGGTTGAGAATAGAGAGCCAGTTGTATACAAGGTTTTAGAATACGTAGTTCAGGATCATCCAGTTTTATTAAATAGAGCTCCTACATTGCATCGATTAG
>CAZPIF010000133.1:0-4853 GCA_964586565.1 uncultured bacterium | reverse complement strand
TAATAATTTTCCGTGCTTTTTTAATATAAGTCTCCAGCCTTGAGCCATATATAGCAGCAGGGACATCAAAAATTGGACCCTCGCAGCTTAAGACCATAAAAAACAAGGCTGTAATATAGTATTTAAGTATTCTCATTGATTAAGTACTGTCACCAATACAGGCTGTAGTATTGTTTTATTCCCAAAATTATCAGTAACTGAGGCAGAAAGTATATGTTCTGAATTATTTTCAAGTATAGTAGTATCCCAAACGTGTGTATAAGAGGTCTCATTATTTACTGATATAACCTCAACACCATCTATAGAAAATTCTAGTTCAGATATACCGTTTTCATCCTGGGCCACTACCATAAAATTGACATTACCACTAACTGTTTGTCCTGAATGCGGGCTTGATATGATTCCAATAGGTGGGGTCATATCATTGACAATATTATCCACGAACACACTCACAGGTAATACATAACCAATATTTCCAGATGTGTCAGAGACTACAATACTTATAACATGATCCTCATCTTCAGTTTCTTGAGTAGTGTCCCAGTTATATGTAAATGGTCGTTCTACTAGTGTGTCTCTAGGACTACCATTAATTGACAGTTCAACATCTTTTACTCCTACATTATCACTTGCAACAATATTAATCAAAACGGTACCATCTACAGTTTGACCTGGAACTGGATTTTGAATTTGTCCGGTAGGGTTGATATTGTCAAAGTTGTCAATATATACAGCAATAGGTGTTGCAAGAGTAGAATTTCCTTGAATATCATATCCGATAACAGCTATGATGTGTTCAGCATCATCCGCTACAGTTTCCGTATCCCAATTATAGACATAGGGAGCTATCGTATCAACATTGACTGAAAATCCATCAATAAAAAATTCAATATAATCAATTCCAGTATCATCTTCGGCAAGTACTTCAATATTTACAGTGCCACTAATATCTTGGCCTGCTGCTGGTTCCATAATCATAACCGTTGGAGGTTGAGAGTCCAGAGGTAATTCATTATCTACAAATACTGAAATGGGATTGAGAGGTGTTTCATTTCCTGAAAGATCAACAAGAACAACACTAATTATATGTTCTGAATCTTCAGCCTCTGTAGTCGTATCCCAAATGTAGGCATAAGGAGCATTATCAATTGTGGCAATATATTCTCCATTAATTGATAGTGCTACTTCTCCCATTGCACGATTATCATTCGCACTAACAATAATCTGGACCAGACCGCTTACTGTCATCCCAGCAGGAGGACTTACTATTGAACCTGTTGGCGGGGTAATATCATTAGCAACACCATTATCAACAAAAACACTAATGGGGGCTATTGTAGTTGTATTATTACTTATATCCTTTACATTAGCGTGAATGGAGTAATAGCTATTACTCTGCACAAGATTTGTATTCCATGGAAATATAAATGGATGTTCCTGCACATATCCTTGCAGAATATTGTTCACAAAATAACTTACATATTGTATGCTATCGTTATCGCTTGCAATAACCTCAATATTTACTACTCCACCTACAAATTGTCCAGCAAAGGGACTTAGGAAGAATGCCGTTGGTGGTTCATTGTCTATATTATCAACTTTGCTGCGTATAGGAACTGATGCATAACTATTCCCAACTGGATCAAAAGCGATTGCTGATATATAATGAAAATCATCCTCTGAGTATAATTTAACTATCTCTTCGTCGATCATAATATTTTCATCTGTATTCCAGTTAAAGGTAAATATATCATTATTTTGGGTTGAGTCTGTGAAAACTAGATTTTGATTAATTAAAAATTGTACAGAATCAACTCGATCATTATCAACAGCACGAACCTGAATTGTAATCTCGCCAGAAACTGGTTCTCCATCTGCAGGAAACAATACCATTGATTGAGGAGGTGTAGTATCCGGCTCAGGTATCTCAATCGGATCATCTGTGCAAGAGCTGCCCACTAAAATAAATACTAATATTGTAATTAATGGGAAATTATATGGGTATCTATACATATTCTAAATTTACACTACTTTTTACCTAAACAACCCTACGAGCTTACGTCCAAAACTATTTTTTTCAAGCTTGAAAATAAGGCTTTCAAGTTTTGTTTTTATGATATGTTTTAATGAAAAAACATACATATTTCTTCCAAATCTTTTCTCTTCATATACAGGAGTAAAATAAAACTTATTCTTTTCTTTATATATATCATATATCATTGATATGGCAACGGAAAGAGGAATAAGAGAAGTGAAGGATTGATATGCTACGCCTGTACCTTGTTGTTTATTTAACCCTAATAATGATATTTTTGGGAGCAGGTCATTATATTGGTCCCATATTTGAGGTATAGCCCGTCGCTCTTTATCCCAATTTCTGTTAATGTCGAAGGTTGCTGCCAAAATAAATGAATAGTACGAGTAATAGAATCCCTGTTTAACAGAATATGACATGATTGAAAAATCTGTCTCTATTCTTTCTACATCAAAGATTGATATGTACTTAGAATGTGTAATGTCTGTTTTAAGGAATATTTCAGGATTAATCATATCTTTATTAAATTTTATATCAATAAAATCTAATGTGTCTCCCTTAGTTGTATACACTTTTCCTGTTCGATTTTCCATTCGTCTTACATTTTCTTCAAAGCTCCAGCTATAGTGGAATATTCGGTCAAAATCGTTGTAAACATAGTATACGTCTTTTAGTTTCATAGAGTCTGTATCAACAGAATCTTTGGGAATAAAATAAATGTATTGGTAGCCAAGTGAATCCACAAAACATTCAGTTGTTTTTCCACTATAGTCAACAATCATATGTTTTACGTCCAAATCATTTGGTTTCCCGAAAAGAAATGAAATAATAAAAATGAATATTCTACAGAAATGATTCATGGGGCGTAAATTAACATACCTTTATGAAGAGTCAAATCTATGTATTGAGAGTATGTTTATTGCTAATTGCAAGCAATTATGTATTGGCACAGCCCAAATTAAGTATTGATATTGGGATGGGTCTGTATGAGCCAGAGCTGACAGGTTTTGATCAGAATGCAAGTGTCCAGTTCCCTACAAAAAGTATTTTTAATAGAAATATGTTGCTGAATTTTGGTGTCTACTATGAATTCTTTAATAATGCGAGAATAGGTTATAATTCATTTACGTCATATGAAATTGGAAAAAGTATATTATTGTTGAATTCTGAGGCTGTATTTCGTCGTTCACTTCGATACAGGATGTTTCCTATTGAAACATTTTTTAGATGGAAACCAAAAATAGAACTGAATTTTACCCTTTCTCCAATCTGGGGCCGAGGCAGGATTGAAATGGATACAACGCCTGGTGATAAAACCGAAGACTGGAATTTTTTTATCAATAGTTTTGGAGGAGCTGCTGATCCAGTTAGTGATATGGGTGCCACAGATGTTATGATAAAAGATTGGTTTGGTTATTCGAGTATGCTTGGTGTGCGGTACTATATATCTTCAAGAATGGCAATAGACTTTAAAGGCGGGTTTATGAATAACTATTACAAAAATAAAAATTGGAGAATTCAAAGACAGGCTGTAACAGGTCCAGAGCTTAAGATTAATGATCTTCCTATTTTTTCTGTAAAATTTGTTTACGGCTTACGTTGAGATACTTAATCATATTCTATTTATTCTTTGGCCAAGTTTTTGGTAAAAATCAAAACGATAGTGTTGAGGCGAGTCCTTGTGATCATCCATTAATTAAATTGGCAGAAAAAGAAGGTCTCAAAGCGGTGTCTCTAAAAGATATAAGGAAACTAAAAAAATTAATGAAAGAATGTGAGCGGGATGGAGGAAGAAAACGTATTAAGCAGATTTATTCTAACGATTGGAAGCGAGACTACCAAAAAGCTAGAACAATGGCCTCATGGACATCAACACATGCTATGTGTGTGTTTGTATCTTTCGGGTATTATTTTATTGGAAAAATTTTTGCAACCAAACCAGATAGTTAGAAACTCTAGTTTAAATTATAATCATTTGGGATGTTAATTATCATATTGCCATACTAAGTTCCCCGCTTCATATACATAACTTATTAATAACAAAACAAATACCTATTTATAATGAAAACATTTACGATCATATTATTTACGTTAATTATTTTTTCGTGTGGTGGAGGGAGTAATAGCTCATCATCAAGCACTAATACAAGCTACACTATTGTTGAGAAAGATTCTGTTACGACAGCAATAGATGGTGGCTATGGATTTGAAGATGTCGCCAAAGAAATGGGTTTTAAGACCTATACCTTTACTGAGGAAGATTATATTTTCTATGGCAGCCAAGATGCAAAGAAAGGTGGCCACCTAAAGTTTACGCTAGGCAGGTTTCCAGCTACTTTTAGAGCACTTGGCCAGTACTATAACTATACAGAGAATTATTATATAATGAATGCACTCTGTTATGAGAGTTTACTTGGAAGTCACCCTGTCACACTAGAGAAGACGCCAGGGCTTGCATCGCACTGGAAGATATCAGATGATAAAATGGAATTTTATTTTAGAATAAATCCAGATGCCAGATGGTCAGATGGTGAAGAGGTTACTGCAGAAGATGTAATTGCCTCCTACGACATCAGAATGGACGAAACTATTCTAATGCCTTCAACCCAAATTACCTATGGGAAAATAGAGAGACCGGTAGCTATAAGTAAGTATATTGTTAAGGTTAAGTCTAAGACCTTAAACTGGAGAAATATGCTATATTTCAGTGGTATGGTAATTCTCCCAGAGCACTATTTAAGAAACCTAGATGGAACCGCTTATCTAGAAGAATATAATTTTAAAATGCTACCAGGAACTGGCCCGTATGTTATCCATG
>CAZPIF010000132.1:0-4886 GCA_964586565.1 uncultured bacterium | reverse complement strand
AGCAGGGTCTGCACCAAACATCAGTCTCTATCATTTTTGATTCTGGTAGATATACCCCTCCACCTGTTTCTCTTGATGTGGGCCCAAGTATCATTGTTGCATTTTTTTCCAAAGCCTCAGCAGCATGTATCAATCCGGTGTCACTTCCGATTACATGCTTCGCATTTGATATAATAGCCATTGCATCTCTGATACTGGTCTCACCTGCAAGATTCACTGTGTTTTTTGAGAGCTCATCTACTCTGAAACAAATAGTGTCTGATTTTGAACCAATTATGACAGCTGGAAATTTTAATTCATCAAAAAGCTGTGCATATTTTTCCGCAGACCATTGCTTCTGAGACCATGCAGCACCAGGGACAGCAACAATATAATCATCACCTACTCCGAAAGAACCAAGCAGCTTTTTAGCATTATTCTTCTCATGCATGCTCACAACGAGCTTTGTATTAGGTAAAGTCTCCCTGTCCCAAATATCTCCTAGGTAGTCATGATACATTCTGATAGTTGAGAATGATTTTTTAAAATAATTTTTATGAAAATAAAATAACGCTGCCCTTTTCAGTCTTGGTTTTTTGAGTTGATATATAGGACATTTTGAGTGAAACATAACCAGATTGGAGCGAATGGAATTATGAAAATCATAAATAAGATCGTAGTCCTTACTAGCAAGATACTTACTAAAGTCCCATAGCTGTTTAATCGACCAACCTTTTTCTATTGCTAACAACTGATCAATGTCAGGGTGATACTCAAGAAGTGGCGCGTATGTGTCAAGAGTTAAAAAAGTTATTTTCGCATTAGGGTTCGATAGACGCACCGTCCTTAACGGGCTAGTCGCTAGGACTATATCACCCAGAGAACTGAATCGAATGATCAGAATTTTCTGATCGGGATACAAGACTATTTGACCCTGTTTTTATTAAAAGCAACCAGATCTTTACAGGCTTGCTTTATGTTAGAATCTGGATATCTGGCAATAGCATCCAGAGCGAGTTCTGAATATTCATCGAGTTTATTTTTTGAATAGTCAATCCCCCCTGCAATATCTATAAGCTCTACAATCTCAGATATTACTTTTCTACTTTTTTTCTTTGTACCAAGAAGTTTTTTTAATGCTCTATATTCCTTACGGTTCATGGTGTTTTTAGAATAAATAAGTGGCAAGGTCATCATATTCCTTTTCACGTCACCACCAGAATTCTTACCCGTATCACTTTCCTTACCAAGCAGATCGAATAGATCATCTTTAATCTGAAATGCAATCCCAAGATTCTTTCCAAAAGAATTAGTTGCTAATCTATCGTCATTGCTTTTAGTTGTTGTTATTGCTCCAAGTTCACAGCTGGTTGCTATCAATGATGCAGTCTTCTGTCCGATCATATCAAAGTAAACATTCTCTGTCATTGTTCCTGAGAAACTCTTCTCTACTTGAAGAATTTCACCAGCACTCAGTTGCTCAGCTGTTTTAGATATTTGAGCGAGTGCATCAAAGTCTCTAAGGTCAATCATATTTATTAGAGCTTTACTAAGAATAAAATCGCCCATTAATACAGATAATTTATTTTTCCATATTTTATTTACAGATGCTCTTCCTCTTCTCAGCGTAGCGTCGTCAACCACGTCATCATGAACAAGGGTAGCTATATGCAATAGCTCCACCATGGCGGCTGCTTTGTAGGTATTGGCTTTAGGTTCACCACAAAGTCTCGCTGATAATATTGTTAGTATAGGCCGAATATTTTTCCCTCTATTTCTCATCATATACTTTGCTATTGTATTAATGAGACTTACCTCTGAGTGTAGCGCATTATCAAATTCTTTCTGATATAACTCTAGGTCACCAGTAATCGAATGTGTTATTTTTTTCAATGTATTGAGATCTTGATGCATCTTAGTAATAAAATACTCTAATTACACAATTGGATTCAATTATGTTTTGTACGATTGACGAGCCATGAAACACCGATGCTTGTTTCATATAATACAACTAATGGAAAAGCCATGAGCAACATAGAAACTGGATCTGGTGGAGTGATAAAAGAAGATATAATTAGGATTACTATAATTGCATATTTTCTGTAGTGCCTCATAAATGCCGGAGTCAATAATCCAATTGCTGATAGAATCAGTGATACCATTGGCAGTTGAAATATCAAACCAGCACCAATCATTAACCATGTCAAAAAGCTAAAGTAATATTGTATCGAAAAGTTGTTTGCAACATGTGGTGAGGCAACACTACTAAAAAACTCTAATGAAAATGGAATGAGAATAAAGTATCCAAATGAAACACCTAGCGCAAAAGATATGGATGACAGAGCAACAAAAGGAATAGCAAATTTTTTTTCATTTACTTTTAGACCCGGTGCAACAAATTTCCAGAATTGATATATTGAATATGGCAGTGACAGAAAGAACCCTGATATAAATGAGACATACCACTTGATCAAAAACATGCTCTGGACCTGCAAAGATTGAAGAGTAATTATACTATCGGTGTTTTTCGCTGGATAGAGTAGGAAATATAATATAGTATCAATGTATACATAGGATACAGCTGAAAAAATAATTATTGCAATTAGAGACCTTGCGAGCCTCCATCTTAGCTCCTCTAGATGATCTAAAAACCCCATTTCATGATTATTGTTCTGGCTCACTTTGTTGACCTAGCTAAAAGGTCTTCTGCCATTATATGAGGTGCCTTAGAAATATTCTCAATCTCCAAAGTTGATCTTTCTAGGATTTCTCTCTTGTCTTCTGTCCAAAAATTATTTTCAAGCCTTTCTCTTACACAGTCTAAAACTCTTTGGCGGTATCTGTCTTTTCTGCGATTATTTAAATGACCAGATTTCATCATTTCTTCTAGATATGACAAGAGCCCATTATATAGTTCTTTTATTCCATTTTTCTCGGTCCCAATAGTATTGAGAATAAGAGGATCTAGTTGCTCATGATTCGATGAATAATGCAGTATGTTTTTTAGAGCCGATGAAAGGCGATTAGCTCCATCTCTGTCAGATTTATTAATAACAAAAATATCTCCAATCTCGATCAAACCAGCCTTCATCATCTGGATCTCATCCCCTGACTCAGGTACAAGAACAACCACACAAATATCAGCGGCCTTTACAATATCGTGTTCGCTCTGACCAACCCCTACTGTTTCAAAAAGAATATAGTCTTTGCCACTGGCTGATAATACATCTCCTAATTCTTGTGATCTCTTTGCGAGACCACCTAGGTCCCCATTGCTGCCCATGCTCCGCATATAAACATTATCGTTCCAGGCATAGTTATTCATACGAACCCTGTCACCGAGCAACGACCCCCCTGTAAAAGGGCTAGTAGGGTCTACTGCTACCACGCCAACAGTCTTATCATGTTCTAAAAATAGTTCAATCAATAGATCTGTGAGGGTACTTTTCCCTGCGCCTGGTGGTCCAGTAATACCTATCCGCAAGGATTGAGCTGAATGTTCTTGAATATCTTTTAATAATGAAGATCGTTCAGGCAGATCATTTTCTATAATTGTCAGTGCCTTTGATATGGATCCATGGTCATTGTTTACTATCCCATGGATAAGGGTTTGGTGCATCTATGAATCAAACTCCTTAATAAATTTCTTATAGTCTAGTATTATTAGCTCTCGCCCATTTCTCTCTATGAGGTTCTCTTTTTCTAAAACACTAAGTGCCCTCGAAACAGTTTCCCTAGATGTCCCGGCCATATTGGCTATATCCTGCTGGATTGGGATTTTTGATATACTAACTTTTCCATTCCTGATAGTGCCCTGGTCATCTGCAAATCTTATAATAGACAGTGCAATTCTTTTTTCAGCATCGCTTAGGGAGAGACTTGCTATATGCCTATCGCTTTTTCTTAGTCTGCTTGCCAATTCTTTTAATAGTTGTATCGCTATTTTGGGATAGTCATGTAGGACAATAAGAAAATCTTTACGATTCAGTGTTAATACCTCGGTCTTCTCTAGTGCGATAACATTGGCGGATCGTGATTCGCCATCGAGTAAAGACATTTCGCCAAAAAAGTCACCCTGATTAAGCATCGCAAGAATGACTTCTCTTCCTTCCTTGCTCAAACGCGTAATCTTGACACTACCCTTTACAACAAAAAAACATTGCTCACCATCTGACTCTTCAAGAAAAATATAATTACCAGTATCATACTGCCTGGAAACCATTTTTTCACTAATGTAGCCCAGCTCTTCATCATTGAGATCCCAAAAAAGAGCAACAGATTGCAAAAGTTTGATATTCTTCATACAATAAAGATAACACTCAAATATATCTTTTCAAATTTTATATGTTCCCTATGTAATTATAGTATAATTACACATTTTTATTAAAAAACCTATTATAATTAAGTTTGAATAAATCTGAAACATGCCATTGACTTAGGAATTCAAGAAATGGTAAACTCCTCAGCTTTAAATTAAGGAACAATAAGTTTATGGATAGACATCCGCAACAAATAAAAAGAGAACGTCAAGATATAAAAAGACGCAAAAGAAATATAGATAGCCTCTCAAAACTGCGTACTCATATGAAGAAAGTTCTGTCTGCTACCAAAAAAGCTGATGCTGAGGCGGTCTACAGAGATACTGTGCGTATTATTGACAAAGCAGTCAGTAGAAATCTTATGCACAAAAATACTGGCGCACGAAGAAAGTCTCAGATTACGCGCCATTTAAATTCATTAAGTTAGCCTATAGCCAAACTCACCCTTCTGATACTTGATAATTGGGTGCTTCTTTAACTATCCTAACTTCGTGAGGGTGGTTTTCTTTTAGAGCTGCAGAGGTTACCTGTATGAACTCTGTTTTTGTACCAAATTCTTCAATATTTGCGCACCCGCAGTATCCCATT
>CAZPIF010000131.1:0-4887 GCA_964586565.1 uncultured bacterium | reverse complement strand
TCAGAGAAATAGCCCTAAAGAACCCAAGTAACTAGTGTTACGTAAAGTATTAGTAGTATTGTACATGCAATCATGGATATTACTTGTGTCTTTGTAATTACTGTTTTTGGATCTTCAGGCATTATTTTTGGGTACGTTTTGCTTTTATGATAGCGGCCTTAATTTTTCCACGCAGTACCTTGTTGGTCAAAGAGTTTATCTCATCCATATCACCATCTAAACCTACAGTCACGAGACGTTCTATTTTTTCTTCTTCAGTTTCTTTTGCGCTAATATCTTGATTATTTTCAGTTGAATCTAAGTCAGGCATTGGAGGTTTTTCTAGTTGGCCTCTATTGATTTTAATAATCATTGCTTTTGCTTTCCCACGAATAACTTTGTCATTATGATTATGAACAAGATCCATATCACCATCAATACCTTTATTGACAAGATAGGCAACCATATCATCTTTTGATAATGATTTAAGACTGCCACCACTATTATCTGTATGTGTTGCAATACTATCATTGGATACAGAAGGCATTGGAGGCCTTTCTAGTTGACCTCTATTGATTTTAACAATCATTGCTTTTGCTTTCCCACGAATAACTTTGTTATCGTGCTTATTTATTGCATCCATTTCTCCATCAAGACCTTTGTTTACAAAATAAGCAACTCTCTGCTCTTTAGAAAGTGAGTTCAATCCTTCGCTAGCGCTAGTGCTCTCCTCATTGATATTTACGTTTTTTTCTTCTGTTTGGAGAGAAGTTTCGGGTACAATCTGTGCGAGGCGCTGTAAATCTTTTGATTTATTTTGCCAACCGATTTGGTTGATTATAGAAAATATACCATGAGATATTCTTTTGCATGCTACCCAAACACCACGATCGCTTTCAGAAATAGTAAAGGATACATATTCTTCAACAAACGGATTGGTTCTAAATGTAAAACCAAATTTTTTATTTTCTTCAAGCGTCATTATCCTACATGTAAACCAAGGTGCAAGTGTTTTAGGTCTAACTTTGAAATATGCACCAGGTTCTAATTTTAATTTTGAAAAGGAATATTTATGGACAAATCGTGGCTCATTCAATATTGGCAAAGATCTCTGGATACCGTAGAACCATACATTATACATCTCTAAGGATATTAACATTTTCCACATAATTTCTTTAGTTGTAGAAAAATGATGTTCTGCTGTACTTTCACTAATAAAGGGCGACCAACTGGACCACACTTGTCCAATACTATCCTCAGGTATAGATGCTACTTTTAGGCTCGGTTTTTGTTGAACAACTCCATCAAAATCAATGTCTTTAGAAGTGAGATGCTCAATCCTTCCATCAGGAAATTCAATTTCAAATTTTGTAGGATAGAAAAAAACTCTATTTACTTTCCCGCGCAGATTAGTTCCTCTAATGGTACACTCAGTTCCTGGTTCAATTCTGTTTAAAATCATATTTTAATATCAATATTGAATTCGTTTATAAAATAATAAAATTTATATTATGTACTTTTTCAAATTTAAGTTAATGTGTTGATTAATTTATATAGATTTTCAATGGTAAAAGCAGTATTTATTGTTTCTAATTTAAGCACCTAAAATGACAATCTTTCGTACATTTACACTAATCTCAACTGGATTAACATACTTAATAATTTTTATAGGCGGAATGGTCAGAGTATCCGGTGCTGGAATGGGATGTCCTGATTGGCCAAAATGTTTTGGCAGGTGGATTCCTCCTACAGATATTAGCCAGATACCAGACTACATAGATCCAGCAAAGTTCAACATTGTTTTGGCGTGGATTGAGTATTTCAACAGGTTGTTTGGTGTACTTGTTGGATTGTCAATTATGGTTACACTTTTTTTAGGTATGAAATATTACTTCAACAGACCCCATATTAGGTGGCCTCTAATTGCCGCATTTGTTCTTACATTATTTCAGGGTTGGTTAGGTTCAGTCTTGGTTGATACTATTCTTAACCCAATTACTATTACGCTTCACCTTTTTTTTGCATTAATAATTTTAATTCTATTAGTTTATGTTTCGCAGCAAGCATATTATATTGATAACAGTCGCGCTGAGAATAATAGTAAGTATCCTAGTAATATGAGATCCATATTTTGTGCAATTGCAATTGTATTATTCGCAGAGATTATTCTAGGTACTGAAATAAGGGGTGGCCTTGAAATGATACGCAAGGATAATCCAATGGTTGAATCACAATTTTTAATAGATATGTTAGGACCTTTTAAGTATGCTCACACTATTCTAGGGATTTTAATCACGGTTTTGACTATGATCTCGTGGTACTTTTTGGTCAAAAAATCAATAAACCCCTCTTCTCTAATGGTTCAAACTTCCTCTGCCATAGTATTATTAATCTTAGTGCAAATTGTACTTGGAGAGATGCTTGTTTTTTTGGAATTCATTCCCATTATACAACTTTTTCATTTGTGGATCGCTTCTTGGATTTTAGGATTAGTAAGTGTTCAATATGTTGCATGGCAAAGGTCGACCCTGAACAATGAATAAATTCGTTTATTTAGTAATATTTGTATCCATTGTAATGGGTTTAGGCGCAAATTGGGTCATAAATAAGGCTCAAAACTCGATTGATATTCCAATTATCAAACAGGTACCTGAATTTTCTTATTTAAATCATAAAGGCGAAAGTTATACAAATAAAAATTTTAATGAAAAAGTAACAGTTTTAGATTTTATTTTTACAAGCTGCACTGGCCCGTGCCCTATAATGACATTCAATATGGAAAATCTTTATAAAGATTTTAAAGGAATAGAGGAAGTGCAATTTCTATCAATAACAGTTGATCCTTATGTTGATACACAAGATAAGCTAAAGATGTACGCAGAACTTATTGGAGTTAATGATAACCGTTGGCAGTTTCTAAGGTCGGATATTGACGATATAAAAAATTTGAAAAGGAATGGATTTATGCTATATGCTGACAATTTGCCTAATGGACATTCAATCAAGTTTATATTAATTGATCATAGAGGTAATATTAGAAAATATTATGATGGCACTGATAAGGCTAGTCAAGAAATTCTTAAAAAAGATATCGTGCATTTGGTGAATGAGATTAAAACATAAATGAGACGTTTACCGCGAAAAGCATCATCGATTTATCATGCCTATTTTGAATTAACAAAACCAAGTATAACCTTTCTAATACTTATTTCAACTGCGCTTGGATACTATCTTGGGGGTAATGGGATCATTAATTATGAGAGATTTATAATAACTATATTGGGTTCATGTTTAGTTTCATCAGGAGCTGGCGCTCTTAATCATTTCGCAGAAAAAGACTCTGATTGGCTTATGGAGCGCACAAAAAAAAGACCATTACCAACTGGATTAATTGGTTCTCGAAATGCAAGATTATTTGGTTTATCACTTACTTTTCTTGGTACTGGTATACTTTATTATTACATTAATCCTCTTACATCAATACTTGCTCTATCAACGGTAATACTATACCTCTTTGTTTACACGCCATTAAAGAAAATAACATGGTTAAACACGTCAATAGGTGCAATTCCAGGATCGATACCACCATTGGGTGGATGGGTCGCTGCTACTGGTTCTTTGGATCCAGAGTCATGGGTCTTATTTGCGATTTTGTTTCTATGGCAGCATCCTCATTTTTACGCAATAGCATTTATGTATAAGGATGATTATGAAAAAGCGAATTTAAAGATGCTTACTGTAGTGGAGCCTGATGGTCGGAGAACCAATAGGCAGATTATATGGCATTCTATTCTTCTTATTCCAGTCTCCCTTGCGCCAGTATATATGAATATTTTAGGAATGATATATTTCTATGGTGCATTATTGCTTGGGATAGTATACTTAATATCTGGGTTTCAATTGACAAAGCAGTATAGTTTGAACAATGCAAGATTTTTATTAAAAATATCAGTTATTTACCTTCCTGCACTCTTTTTGATTATATTAATTGATAAAATATTATGAATACTGACAAATTTTGGGTTAACATAATTTATATAGTGTCAATTGTGGTTAGTCTTGCAGTGGCGTTTTTAATACTTGGTCCTAGGCCAGAAGGGATGGAGGGAATGATAGATGTTTCTATATTGCCGCTGGTCAATGCCTCACTAAATGGCTTTACAGCTCTTTTATTAATAATTGGCTTTATCTTAATTCGTTTGAACAAACAAAATGCACATAAATCTATAATGCTTGCAGCGTTCGGTACTTCAACACTCTTTTTAATAAGCTATATAATATATCATTGGTTTAAGAGTGGACCAAAACCGTATGTTGGTGATAGCCAAACATTATACTACTTTATTTTAATTACTCACATAATTTTAGCAATGATTATAATTCCACTTGCATTATTTACTATTTATCGTGGATGGACATCAGAATTTAGTAAGCACAGAAAAATTGCTAAAATCACTCTTCCTATATGGCTTTATGTATCAGCCACAGGGGTTTTAATTTATTTTATGTTATACTTGTAAATATTACACCTTATAATTTTTTTACCATTCCTCCATATTGTTTTTCAATTTTAAAGCCATGTTTTTTAAAAAATTCTTGTGCATAAAATCCTACAGTGATTGTTTTTACTCCTGATGCTTTCATACGCTTATCAAAGTCTGCCATTATTCTTTTACTTAAAGAAATTTTCTGATATTTGCGTTTAATTGCTACCCATTCTAAATGAATTAAATCATTTACTTTTTTCCAATATAAACCACCAACAAGACTATTACGTCCATTGAAAGCAAAAAGAAATTCATGTTTTGATGTAAAAGTCACAGAAAGCATAGATTCTTTTAAAATACTATGAAATTGGGCGATTTCTTTTGGAAGAAAAGGTGGCCTAATTCGGTATAAATTTCCATC
>CAZPIF010000130.1:3322-4896 GCA_964586565.1 uncultured bacterium | reverse complement strand
GACCTATTTCTACTCCATTGATATTCACATTATCGATGACCGCCTGGGTCACCGCGCTATTCGTACCCAATGTAACTGCATCGATAGCACCACCATCCACATCCGCTGTTGGAATCACGGTAGAGCCAGTAAAAGTAACAATTCCATTTGCCAATGTCATGAGATCTGTATCATCTGCATGACCAATTAAGCTACCATCAATGTTGATAGTATTATCTAAAAGAATCGGCGAACCTGATGCTGGATTAATATTGATCGCTCCCGAAGATGTCCCTATGGTCACTGCTGCATTACCCTGAGTAATATCATCTGCAAGAATGGATGATGCAGATATACCAGTTAAATTTGAACCATCCCCTGTTAATGTTGTTGCTGCAAGTGTCCCAGAGACCGTAAGGGTTCCGTTTGCCAACGTCATCAGATCTGTATCATCTGTATGACCAATGTATGTACCGTCAATTTTTACATAGTCGACCGTTGCATTTTCTAATTCTGTATTGCCATTTATATCGATTATTGTTCCATTAATCTCTACTTCATTATCTGATACCAAGTCTAATACCCCATCAGCACTCTGGGATATTTTTGTGCCTGAATCTCCAAACTGAAGCTGACTTAATGCGTTCAATCTTACACCCTCATCCTCTATATGGGTTAGTGTCACGTCTTGATTATTCCCTAGGTTGATCACCGCACCATCAGCAAGGAAAACATCTGAAAATTCTGCAGAAGATGATCCTAAACCAGCTCCATCTACAGATGCCGGCAGCACTGAACCTGTAGTCGTAATCGTAGAAGCATTCGTGATTGCACCAGAGATATCGACAGCCCCATTTATATCGATCGTTGTACCGTTGATTTCTACTTCATCATCAGACTCCAGATCTAAAACTCCATCAGCACTCTGAGATATTTTTGTTCCCGAATCTCCAAACTGAAGTTGATTTGATCCATTTAACTTCACGCCTGTATCCTCTACATGAGTTAATGTAACATCCTGTTCATCACCCAGATTTATTACTGCCCCATCTGCAAGGAAAACATCGGAAAATTCTGCAGAGCTTGTTCCTAAATATGCCCCATCAGACTCATCAGGCTCTATACCTGTATTTGTAGTCAGAGTTGTTACTGTTACCTCAGAAGGATTAGTCCCACCTATTATAGTATTATCTATTGTACTTCCTGAAATAGTTGAATTTGTAACATCCCCTCCTGAAATTGTCAAATCATCAGCAACATACGAATCTGCAACTAATGTAGCTTGCCATGTCCCGGAAGTAACCGTACCAACTTCATCAATAGAGCTCTCGTTACCTGTTGTTATAATGGTACCTGTCACATTAGGAAAAGTTATTGTTTTATCAAAGCCAGTTGGATCTTCAACTGCAAGTGTTGTTTCATAATCATTATCTGATTCTCCTTCTAGCACTATAGGCGAAGAACCTGTCAGAATTCCAGTGGATGATGCTACAACACCTGTAAGGCTAGATCCATCACCACTAAATGAACTAGCTGTAATAGAACCCGTTGTAGATAAATTATCATCCCCAAAAGAAATAGCATCTGAGCCTGAT
>CAZPIF010000130.1:0-3222 GCA_964586565.1 uncultured bacterium | reverse complement strand
CAGTAAGAGTGATATTACCTATTGTTGTACCTGTCGCTAAAGTGGATGCACCTGCACTTAAAGAACCCGTTGTAGATAAATTATCATCCCCAAAAGAAATAGCATCTGAGCCTGATGCTATAGTACCATCAGTAAGAGTGATATTACCTATTGTTGTACCTGTCGCTAAAGTGGATGCACCTGCTGTTACAGGTCCATTGGTGACCAAAGTATCATTCCCAAAATTTATTTTATCATCAATTGCATTAATTGATCCATTAGACACTACTATATTTCCTACTTGGGTTCCTGAATCAAATGTCCCTACGCCTGCAGAGATAGTACCAGAGGTAGATAAATTATTAGTACCGAAATTTATTGCACCATTATCATCAATTATAGATCCGTTTGATAGGGTTATATCACCTATTTTAGAAGTAGAGGCCATTGTCGCGACACCAGAACTAAAGGTACCTGTAGTAATTAAATTTTCGTCACCAAAATCTATTGATGTTCCAACATCTGTAATAGAACCATCAGCAAATGTAAGATTCCCGACTGTCGTACCTGAAGCTAAAGTGGCCGCACCTGCAGTTAATCTGCCATCAGTTGTCAGATCATTAGTTCCAAATGAGATAGTCCCACTACCATCAGTAATACTGCCATCTTGGATTATCATATCCCCTACATATGCTCTATTCTGAGCATCAACTGTAGTAAAAGTAGCACCCTGTGGATTTTCTTGTCCTATAACAGTTCCATCAATTATACCACCTTCAATATCAATATTAGCCTTGTCCTGTATTGATATACTTCCTAATCCTAATGATGCTCTTGCAATTGAATCACTTTCAACTGTCCAAACCGATCCATCTGAAACAATAAAATTACCATCAACCTGATCTAAGTTAGATATCGTTTGGAGACTCTCATCCGCATCTTGTTTTGTATCTATATATGCTTTTATTGATTGCTGTGTAGCCAAATGCGTTTCTGAATCTGAAGCCATATCATCTTCATCTAAAACAGCCTCACCACTAATAACTAATGCAGATAGTTCTCCCCTAATCTCAATATTATTTTCTGAAAGAACTATTAGGTCTGGATCGTTTTTATGACCAATTAAATTCCCATCTATAGAAATTGTACTATCAATTAAAACAGATGAATCATCAGCGGGTATTATATTTATATTGCCACTAGTTGTCCGGATAGTAATATTATCATCACCAATCAATATATCATCAGCCGGAACCTTTAATGAATCTTTCATAACATATATATTTAAATCAGGTTGATTAATAAGATTATTATAATCAGCCTTATGAGCATAGCCAGAAGTATCAGATAATATGGAATAAAAAACAGAAGTAAGTACCTGTCTCGGAGATAATGTAGAACCATCAACTGTAAGTTCAAGATATGCTTCTTCTGGAACGGCCGTTAATGGATTTATTGTCCCAAGAATTGTACTAATGATACCACTATTAACAGAAACTTCTTGATTTTCTGACCACCAAATATTTCCACCATCAGCTGCATCATATATTTTGAAAAAGATCTCATAACTACCATTTTCTGTTGGACTTCCATCCGGTTTAGTGATGAGGCCCTGGTAAGATATTTTCCTCGGTACCGTAGTATCATTGGCTTCGTTAATACTACTAATTCGATTTTTGTGAGAATTACTATTCAGCTTTTTTCTAGGGGTGTTTTGAGAAAATAATAACGCTGAAAATAAAAATAAGATAAGAATGAATTTCTTCATATTTGTCTCCAATTATGTATTAAAACATTAATTATAATTTTAAATATCTTATCAAGAGTCATGAGGAAATCCTGGTGGCATCTTGGGCTTTGATTCTTGAGGCTCTTTGTATAGTATTTTATCAAAGAGTAAATATGTCATTCCTAAAAAAAGAGGATATTTCCCATAAGATATATATTGTTCATTATTCATAAATAATCTATCAAAAGTAGAAATTTCATTTTTGAAATGTTTTCCAGACATTAATTTTGAAACCGCTTTTCTTAAAACTTTATCTATTCCATGTATTCCAGAACTATTCATCATACGATATGGATTGAGAACAATCTCTTCATTAAGATGGTTTTTAAAATTTTTAGAATCATATATTTTCAAGTACAATTCGTCTATTGAATTAGCAAATTGCCAAGTAATAAAATATTCTGATCCAATTGACATTGCATTTTTTGATACACATGCTTCTGTTTTACAACCTGAATTAGCACTTCCCTTCTTTTTATTTTTCTTCATGTTTTTTTCTAAGTATACCATATAATTAAACCCAACAGATTTAATCTGGTCCATGATTATACTGTTAATTATTTGGGAGTCAACTTTGTCAATCCTGCTATCTGCTAAACCTTGGATAAGAATACCAGATCCAGGATCTTGGCTTGAAACTGGCGGCACTGAGTTATAATCATTTACTACAGTATTATTAACCACTGTACTTTTTTCTAAACCATCATTCTTTTTGATATTAGGATCAAAGTACTCTACAATAAGTGTATCAAAATCTTCAAACCCAATACGATCTTTTATCTTTAGAATTACCTCAAGCTTCGTTCCTGGTTCATTCTCACTTAATTTTAAATCAAGGACTTGCTTATATGTCTCTACACTTTTTAAATACTTACTACCATATGTATCAAAAGATATCTCTGAAGAAAAATCATTGTCACTTTTCAATGCCAATCCCGGTGCAAATATCCAATGATATTTTATTTTTGACCCATCTCCAACAAATGATCTAGATCCGTCTAAAAATATTGATCCCATAGAAATAGTTTTTATATCCCTACCCGCATCTGCTACGGGTCTATTATTCCCAAAAATAAACATATCACCTTGACCATAAATAGCAGATATAAATAAACCTGAAATAATAATTCTTGTGATTATTGGGCGTAATAAATCTGAAATAAAAATTTGTGTTAATTTTATATGTTTTAGAGATTTAATTTTTTTAGTCATTTTAATTCCTCCTGCTAAACATCACTTGAAATAACCGTAGGAGTAATAAAAATCAATAATTCTCTTTGCTCTTTATCTTTACTACTGTAATTAAACAATTTTTTAATTATTGGAATATCTCCTAAAACAGGCACCTTAGACACCAATTGGTCGGCGGTATCAAAAATTAATCCACCAATTAATATGGTTTCTCCATTGTTAACTCTAACAGTTGTATTCGTTGATCTTGTAGATATCATTGG
>CAZPIF010000129.1:0-4902 GCA_964586565.1 uncultured bacterium | reverse complement strand
TATTGATGACTATCCGGTTGATGTAACATTTAATTTAGATATGGGTAATGCTGCTGGTTTTGATGGTACGCAACAGCCTTATGTCTTTGGATCCTATAATGAATGGGACTACTATACTCCAACCTTACTATCAGACTCCGATGGCGATAATATTTTTACAGGAACCATAGAGAACCTTATGTTCTATGACTCCGTTACTGTCCTTTTTGCATATGGTCAAAATTTTGAAACAGTTCCTGAAGAGTGCGGAGTTAGTGATACTGATTTAGGAATGTATGTTAGGCTATTGCCAATAACAGATGCTGATGGCGAGGAGACCCTAGTACTTGACCCTGTTGAGTATGGTGGTTGCCCGCTAGACGATACACCAAAAGCACTATTCCAAGTTGATGCCAGCAGTGTGATTAACCTGTGGCCTGAAGGATATGATCTGTGCGTTACAGGATCTTTTGATGCTTGGTCTGGTTGTGGACTTAGTCTATCAGATAGTGATGGTGATAATATTTTTTCTGGTATTCTTACTGGTCTTACCGATGGAGATAATTATGAGTATAAGTTTCTTGTAAACGTGGATGGGAATGCATTATGGGATGACCCTAACTATGATTCAGGTCCGCCATTGGGATCAGCATGTGATTTTAATCCAGAAGATAATTATACTAATTATGGATTTACAGCTGTAGCAGGTATAGAACCTTTAGATCTTGGAGTGCAACCATGGAACGGATGTGTTGCTCTTAGCAATGATAGTGATAATAGATATTTAGTTCCTAAGGATTTTTCGTGTAAGGCATATCCAAACCCTTTTAACCCATTTGTGACTATTCATTACGAGCTTGAGAATAATGAATTTGTAAAACTCTCTATTATCAATATTTTAGGACAGAGAGTGAAAACTCTGGTAAATGCTGATCAAGATCTTGGTGTTTATTCATACAGCTGGAATGGTAGAGATATGAATGGAGCAGAACTTAATTCTGGTATATACTTTGCGGTTATAGATCATGGTTCGTCAAGGGACATTTTAAAAATAACTTATTTAAAATAATGAGCAGACTTAAAAAGGGTAGTATATCTACCCTTTTTTATTCTATTTAAAAAGAGGCACAAAAAAAGACTAATTGATGTTTAGCAATCTAATAAAAGCACTAGCTATTTTTATCTATTGCACACAACTATCTTTTACGCAAACCGTAGGTAAAATCTCTGGTAAGATTACTGACAAGGGAAAAAATAGTCCGCTTATTGGTGCAAATATTATTATTACTCAGACCCAAAAAGGGACAAGTGCTGACGAGGAGGGCTATTTTAATCTTCTAAATGTCAGTCCGGGAAAATATTCTGTTAGATTTATGATGATAGGCTATGAGTCAGTGACAGTAGAGGATGTTATTGTCTCTGTAAATAGGACTACGTCACTTGATATAAAAATGAAACAGAGTGTTCTTGAGAGTGAAGAGGTTGTCATATACGCAAGCAAGTTAAGTCGAAAAAAAGATCAGACAAGCACTGTAAAAAATATTTCTTCTGAAGAGATTGAATTACTTCCTGTTGAAGACCTAGGCGCCGTTGTTAATATGCAAGCGGGTATAGTAGCAGGCCATTTCCGTGGTGGCAGAAGAGATGAAGTTAGCTATATGATTGATGGAGTTCCTGTAAATGATGCCTACGGTGGAGTTGGTGGAGTTTCAACGCTTGAGGTGGAATCTGTAAAAGATCTTGAAGTAATAACTGGCACTTTTAATGCTGAATATGGAAATGCTATGAGCGGAGTTGTAAACGCTGTTACAAAAGATGGTAGCAATGATTTTCATGGAAGTATAAACACGGCCTATTCTAGCTACATAACAAACAACTCTAGAAATGGGGAGGAGGTATATATTGGTCTTGAGCCATTTGGTATTAATACTAATTCAGACTTAAGGTTTAATGTCAGTGGCCCAATTATTAAAGACAGGCTATATTTTTTTTCAAATTTTAGAACACAAGGTATCAATGGTCACTTAAATGGCTTAAGGAGATTTGAGGTTTGGAATCTCAGTAACTTTTATGATCAAGATTCATCCAAGTGGTATAGCGAGAATACCGGCGACAGTTCGTTTGTACCAATGAATAAAGGAGACTATTCCTCCTTGATGGGTAAGGTCTCTCTTAATCTTGGTAACATAAAATTTTCATGGATGTTAAATAATAATTATTCACTATCAAGAGGATATAATCATATATATAAGTACAACCCTGATGGGAGATCTTATCAGGATGCTAGTACTTCTTTATCGATGTTTCAGTTCAACCATTTTTTAAATGAAAAAATGTATTATGATATTAAATATTCTATAACAAATAATGAATATGGTTCATATGTATTTGAAGATTATGACAGCTATACTATTGTTAAGGAAAGTGGGACCTACCAGGGAGTTTATCATTTATCTGGAGATACCATATATAATTATGTCAATGACAAATACATGACAGCTTCTGGCCCTGGTTTTTTTACTGGTGGGCAGGACAAGGGGCACACCAATAGAATCACTATTACAAAGAATTTTAAAACAACTTTAAACTGGCAAGCGACAAATGCACATAGTATAAAAACTGGATTCTCATTTATTAACTATGACCTACAAAATACTTATTATACTGTTCGCAATGCCTACGCTGGAACAGATTTAGAGTCTGTTCAATATAAACCTATAGTTCTTCCTGATAGTACTGTTTATTCAGATGTTTATGCAGTTGAACCCAAGGAGATGTCTTTATTTATTCAAGATAAATTTGAAAGAGACGAGATCGTTATCAATTTAGGTTTGCGTTATGATGTCTTCGATGCTAACACATACTACCCTAGCCAAAGAAGAAACCCTACCAATGCATCAACATATTATCTAAAAAATATTGAGGGTACTGACTCTTTAGATACTGATGGAAATCTAGTAGTCGATTTAACAAGAATGTCTCAGCCAGTGAATTCAAAAGCAGCCACACAGTTAAGCCCAAGATTTGGTTTTGCTTATCAGCTCGGCAACGTTGCTGTGCTTCATTTTAGCTATGGACATTTTTTCCAGATGCCCCCTATGTATGCTCTCTATTCAAATCATTCATCTATAATAGGACCAAGCGATTATTCTACAACGGTTGGGAATGCAAACCTAGCCAATGATAGTCTTGGCTTAAATGCTCAAAAAACTGTCAGCTATGAAGTGGGATTGTGGCAAGAACTTGGCAAAAATACGAGTTTAGAAGTAAATCTATACTATAGAGATATATACGATTTATTGAGTCTAGCAACCATTAGTACATATAATCAGGTTGAATATGGAATCTATACAAACAAAGACTATGGCAATGTTAGAGGACTAGAGTTGAAGATGGACTATAGTATAAATAAACTTTTTATACAGACTAATTATACCTATCAATTTACAAGAGGCAACGCAGACAACCCGGCCCAAACATTTAATAGGCAGGGTGCTAGTATTGATGAGGTTATTCGCTTTATACCAATGAGCTGGGATCAGAGGCATACATTTAACCTATCACTTGGTTACAATACACAACAATTTGGTGTTTCAGCTACGGGATATTACAATTCAGGAACACCATATACTTTTTCTCCACAGGGTGAGAGTAATCTTGCATTGTTGAATCTTTACCCAAACAATGATTATAAGCCATCCAACTATCACGCAGACTTATCAGCCTATATCAATCTTCCTAAGATTTTTGGATTAAATTCAAAAATTGATATCCTGGTTTATAATTTAACTGACAGGTACAATGAGTATGGGGTGAGTTCTGAAACAGGAAGAGCATACTCCGCAGTGGTCAATGAAACAGAGCTGTTGAGCCACAGAAGCAATTTCAATACATACGAAGACAGATATAAAGATCCGTCTTCGTTTTCTGCTCCAAGACAGATAAAAGTAGGTCTAACTGTTCAGTTTTAAGTATAATGAAAAATATATTATTTATTTCTTTTATTACTTCTAGCATCTTTTCTCAAGGCGTTGACTATGCAGGGCCTGATGATCCAGCAGGAGATATTGAAGCTGAGAGAGAGGGGTATATGAATGGTAATAGGGTTTTACTTTATTACCAAAACACCACTGAACTATCGGCCTGGCAAAAGCCTAATGTTTCTAAATGGCCTAATAACCCCGATGGGACAAAAATGTTGGATGGCATTGGCTTACTTGTTGGTGCAAAAGTTTATATAAAAGATGACCTTAATAATGCAACGATTGATACAGTGCCTATTACAGATATTAATCAACTAACAAATAATAACTATCATACGCTTTATTATTTACAAACTAGTTACCGAGAAGAAATGGATACTGACCCAACTGGTCAGATTGAGTGGGGGTTTTATCCTGTATTTGGCTATTTTAATGAGAATAATGAATACCCTGCGCTGAGTAGGCTTCCTGATTCTTGGCCTACTGCTGGTTGGCCATCATCAGGTGGCAAGATTTGGCCAGGTGAGTGGAATGGCCGATTCGGACGTGGTGTCAAATACGCTGATCTCGAAACTTATTTTGTTGTTAATGATGCCCATGATTTAGAGTATCTTGGAGATGATGATTTAGTAAAGTATTATCCTAGATACAGTTCAAAAAAGATAGAAGAGACTACATCAATTCAAAGTGGAAAAACTTGGGGTGGGTTAGGTCTTCGTGTAGAGACCAGAGGATTTCAATGGAATAACCCCCAGGCTAGGGATGCAATTTTCTGGGAATATAATATTTCGAACACATCTAAATATGATCTTCCTGAGGTTTGTTTTGGTTATTGGGTAGATAATGCAATTGGTGGAGATGGTGCTGATGATGAGGTAGGCTATTTTAACGATCTATTAGATATTTCATATTCATGGGATGAGAACGGTATAGGCATTGC
>CAZPIF010000128.1:0-4917 GCA_964586565.1 uncultured bacterium | reverse complement strand
CTCTACTTCCTGGTACAGAGATAATTAAAAAATCATCCTTTTCATGTGCTGGAGATTCAGGATTTATTGCATCCACAGGCGATCTTCAAAATGTTGATGGAGTAGTTCTTGCAGGTATAGAGACACACATATGTGTGTATCAAACAGAAAAAGATCTTAGGAGTCATGGACAACATGTAGAGGTGGTGACTGATGCAGTTTCTTCTCGTGACCAAAATAATCATACTATTGCCTTGGAAAGAATAAGGAGTAACGGAGGTCTCTTAACAACTGTCGAGATGTTTCTTTTTACTATTCAGGAAATAGCTCAAGGTAGTAATTTTAAAGAGCTTGTTAAATTGGTTAAATGAAATAAATAAATTAATTTTTTTAAAGGAGATAGGATGAACATTAAAGTATTAGTTCTTTTACCATTAATTACTTTTTTTATTAGTTGTGGTGAAGAGCCCGTTAAGGTTGCTATAGATACACCCAGTATTCAGTGTGGAATGTGCCAAAAGAACATAGAAGTAGGTCTTAGAAAGTTAAAAGGGGTCACTAATTCTAATGTAGATCTATCAAGTAAAGTTACAACAGTATTTTACCATGAAGAAAAAACAGATTTAGTGACGATTGAGAAAGCCATATCAATGATTGGATATCAGGCAAATGAGATTCTTGCAGATCCTACTGCGTATGAATCTCTACCAGCATGCTGTAAGATTGGTGGTATGGATAAAATGTGATATTTTATACTTAAGATCCTATTACATAAGATAATTAAAATACTTTCATAAATTGTTAAAATGTGTAATTTTTATTCATACTTATAGAACTTGACTTGATGAAATTCATTAAACATATATTAATCTTCCTTTTTCTATTGGGCTCAACTCCCCTAATGGAGCTGAATTCACTCCGTGCTGATTCTTCAGAAGAGCAAAAGAAAAAGAAGAAGAAAAAGAAGAAGAAAAAGAAGTCCTCGAGTAAGAAAAAGAAATCCTCAAGTAAAAAGAAGAAGAAGAGGAAAAAAAAGAAGTCTTCTGATGAAAAAAAATCTAAAAATAGTGGTGAAAGTGCTGAGCAATCTGACACAGAAAATAAAAAAGTAAATAGAATAAATACAGCGGCTTATGCAGATGAGTTATTTAACCTTACGGGTGAGTTACAGGCCTCTAATAAAGAATTAGCTAGAGCTACAAGATATTTTTATAATGAAGAACCAAAAATAACTCCTGTTTCGCTAGATTCTAAACCTTTTTTCTCCACAGAAGATTTTGAAAAAGAATCTAGAATGAATCCCGATAATTTATATGTACAGCGTCAGTTAGGAATGCACTACCAGGTAAATGGAAAATTTGACGCTGCCAAAGAGGTGTATCTTAGAGAGGTAGCAAAAAACCCTCGAAATCCTGATGCCCATTTCTTTCTTGGAGCCCTATATGCTGATCTTGCGGAGTACAAAAAAGCAAAATATGCATTTGAGGAAGCACTCTATCTAGATCCTAACCATGAAGCCACAATTGATGCGATGTCTATGTTCGTAGCAGATCCAGATCAAAAAGAATTAAGCCGTGATGTTCTGGGATTCTCTTCAAAAAGATCGCCGGACGGACCAGCCCAGCGTATTAATTTGATAAGAGAGACAATGGCTGCAGGTAACCATACCGAAGCGCTAAATCAGGCAGAGGAAGCAGCAGAAAAATATCCCAAGCAAACAGGTTTTATACAGCTGATAGGTGAAAATCATTTGAAACTAGGTCGTGCTGAGGAAGCAAAAAGATCTTTCCAACGTGCTATTAAATTAAACCCCAAAGATATAAAGCCGCATGTTAGTTTAGGTGATCTTTATTTTGAGCAGGGTAGATATGTTTATGCTGCACTATCCTATAGTGACGCAGTTTATCTTGATCCCGATAATGGAGACTACAGGTATATGCAAGGTTTGAGTTATTTTAATGCACATGAGTGGGGAAGAACAGCTGCGGCCTGGGAAGATTTACTACATTATCGTCCAAATGATCCTATCGTTAAAACATTGCTCCCTCAATCCTATTATGTTTTAGCTGTAGAGTACAACAGGATAGGAAACCCAACTATGGGCCGTCAGGCATTTAAAAATGCCCTATCAGTTAATAATAATACAACAATTTGGCTACCAGGTGCGATGTCTGTTTTAGGTAAGTTCTATCGTGGAAAGAATATGTATAATGAGTCTTTAATTGCTTTTCAAGAGGTACTTGAACTTGTACCAAATGATCCGCAGGCATACATGGGCATGGGTATTACGTACTGGGAAATGGGAGAAAAACAACTAGCCAGAGCTTCTTGGGAAAAGAGCTTAGAAATTAAACCGGATAACAATGAATCTAAGGGGTGGCTGATACTTTCTTCTCAAGGATCTTAGTTCCTTATTTATTTTTCTTTTTAAATAAGAAGAACATATAGACTATAAAATATGTTCCGTTCTTCACTTATATTTCTCCTGCTTTCTATACTGTATAGTGGTGAATTTTATAAAGGAGATACCCTTGTAAGAAAAGGAGTATATGCTTTTTATAATTATGATTTTGATACTGCAGTTGAAGTACTAGAGCAAGCAAGAATTGAATTCCCTGAGCATCCTGGTGTTCATTTTATATGGGTAGCTGCAAGGTGGGTAAGAGCACAGGCTAATCATTCAGTTGATGATACTTACCAAATATTAGAAAATGATTTAGAAGAAATTGGCCCTGTATATGATGCTCTTACATCTAAATATGATTACGATCCAATCTATAAACTGTATCAGGGATCAGCGATCGGACTCACTGCTAGAGTTTCTCTGGGTAAAAAACAATGGCTGAGAACCCTCTACCGTGCATATAAAGGTTTTAAAATTATTAATGAGGTTGCAAATGAGTTTCCAGATATAGCTGACTCACAATTACCTATTGGTATCGTTGAATATTATTCGGGATTAAGTAATCCAGTACTAAGTTGGGCAGTGAGACTTTATGACCTTAGTCCATCAACTGAATCGGGAGTCCAAAGAATAGCAATCGCAGCAGAGGAGGGTAGTTGGTCATGGGTAGAGGCGAAGGCAATATTGAGTAACCTGTATCTTTGGGTTGAAGATGAACCTATATTAGCTGTTGAATACACACAAGACTTAGTAAGACAGTTCCCTGATAACTATTATTTTAGTCTTCTCTATCTTGAATCAATGATTCAAACCAATAATATATCTTTATCTTCTACAATTATCAATGATATGGAAAAAAAATTAGATGACCTTACTGATAGACAAAGAGATTGGTATGGGCCATACCTTTTTTATGAAAAGGCTTTGTTAGAATTTCAAAAAAAAAATTATGAAGGCGCATTAGATTTGCTGTCAAATACTATTGAAAATTATAGTGCTGAATTAGACTTTGTGCTGGGTAATGCGTACTTGCTTCAGGGAATGGCATATGATATGATATACAATAGATCTAAAGCTAAAGAGAGTTACTATAATTGTATCTATCTTGATAATTTTTCAGGGTCGATAGATAAAGCAAGATTATTTTTGAAACAACCATACGAAGAACATTGATGAGTACATATTGTAACAGTATCTTAAAACGGTCAAGACGCCAAACTCGTTGTGTTATGGTAGGAGATGTAGGTGTTGGTGGAAATAATCCTATACGTCTCCAATCAATGACTACAACTAACACAATGGATACTGAAGAAACTATTGAACAATCAATAAGGATGATTAAAGCAGGTTGTGAGATAGTACGTATTACTGCACCAAGCATCAATGAGGCAAAAAATTTAAAAAATATTCGTGATGGACTAAGATCTAGAGGTTTTAATAATCCTATAGTTGCAGATATTCACTTCACACCAAAAGCAGCTCATATTGCGGCAAGGATTGTAGAGAAGGTCAGGATAAACCCTGGTAATTATGTTGATAGAAAAAAGTTTGAACACCATAATTATTCAGATAAAAGCTATCAAGATGAATTACTCAGAATTAGGGACCGATTTATTCCACTGCTAAAAATATGTAAGGAATACGGAACAGCAATGCGGATTGGGACAAATCACGGTTCTTTGTCTGACAGAATTATGAGTCGATACGGAGATACACCTCTTGGAATGGTTGAATCGGCAATGGAATTTTTACGTATTGCGGAGGATGAATCTTATTATGATATAATACTTTCAATGAAATCTAGTAATACCCAGGTAATGGTACAGGCATACAGGCTTTTGGTAAATAAAATGGATTCTGAAAATATGAATTATCCAATGCATCTTGGTGTAACCGAGGCAGGTGAGGCAGAAGATGGGAGAATAAAGTCTGCTGTTGGTATTGGTAGCTTATTACATGATGGAATTGGAGATACGATAAGAGTTTCATTAACTGAGGAACCGGAGGCTGAGATACCGGTGGCGAAAGTTCTTGTAGATAGATATGATCAAAAAATAGTTGATCAAAAAATATTTAAAGACAATAATACGGTTCCTTATGATCCATTTTTTTATAAGAGGCGCTATTCTAATCAGCTTTTGAATATTGGAGGTGACCAAATTCCTAGGGTTATAGGTGACTTATCAAAGCAGTCACCCATTAGGCCGAATGATCTCCAAAAATTTGGGTATATTTATATACCAAAGCAGGATAAATGGCATATTTCTGATATTGCAGTTGATTTTCTTTATATCGGGACAAATCAACTGAATTTTAAAATACCTGGTTCACTTTTAATTATTCAGGACCACAGTCATTTTTTAAATCAAGATAGTTGTTATCCTTTGTATAATTCAGATGAAATTGATCATGTGCCTAAGGATCAGATCGTATTTTTATTAACCAATGATATAAGGAAGATTCCTAACAATTTTGCTAACATTGATAATTGTATATTGATACTTGATACAAAAAGGTCCCAGGAAAATTAACTT
>CAZPIF010000127.1:0-4925 GCA_964586565.1 uncultured bacterium | reverse complement strand
ACCTGCTTTAAAATGTTTATTGCTTTTAAATTATCACCCTTCACCATCGAATTTAAAGCATCAGTATAGAGACTATCTATTTGTGGGGATTTTTTAAAATTGTATGTTGTTATATAATATACAGTTAAAGCTAATATTCCAAAAAAAATGAAGATAAATAATAAATGGAATATATTCAATATCATTCCTCTCCAATATCATTTTCATATATTCCTTCATCAATTGCAACATTCCTGAGATTATTTAGTTCATCAGATAGTCGTTTATTTTTGTTATGTAGACCTCTAATTTCTGATTTAGCTGATAATATTGAGAATATAGCAAATATATATCCCAATAAGATTCCACCAGCTAAAGAGCCAAAAATAATCATTGCTACAGATATACTGGTAAAAGTTTTAAAAACTAAATCAAGTGGAACTTCAGCACTGTTTTGCTGGAGAAAATAAACTAAAAAGAGTACTACTATTATTGTTAGAAAAGTTTTAATTAATTTTATCATGCCGCTTTTGAATGATTTTTTAATCTTCCATGCAATGTAATTCCTCGTGCATCAACAACTTCAATTTTTATTATATCTTTAACTTTTAAATTATTTTTGTCAAATATAATCCATTTATTTGAATCTGTTCTACCTGCCAATTTATTTTTAGATAATTTAGACTGTTTTTCTACTAAAACCTCTTGTATTGAACCCACTAACTCAAGATTTCTAATTAGGGTATGTTTTTTTTGCAGCTCAATAACCTGTTTTAGACGTTCATCTTTCACTTTTTCATTTACTTGATCATCATATTCAGATGCTTTCGTTCCTCTTCTAGGTGAATATTTAAAATTGAATGCAGAATCAAATTTAATCTTATCCATAATATCAATTGTATCTTGAAAATCGGCATCAGTCTCACCAGGGAAACCAACAATAATATCTGTTGAGATACCTACATTTGGTAAGATATTTCTAATAGTATTTGCAATTTTGATAAATTGCTCTTTTGAATAATTTCTATTCATTCTTTTTAGAATTCTATCACTACCAGATTGCATTGGAAGATGAATATAATTACATATATTATCGTATCTTGACATTGTATCAAGTAATTCATCTGATATATCAATGGGGTGTGGCGATGTAAATCTTATCCGCTTAACACCAGAAACATTGGCAATATTTTCCAACAATTCATGAAAGTGGAAATCTTCATATTTATATGAATTTACATTTTGGCCAAGTAATGTAATTTCTTTATATCCTTGTGAAACTGCTAATTCAGCTTCATTAACTATGCTTGATAGACTTCTACTTCTTTCTCTTCCACGAGTAAATGGCACAATACAAAAGGTGCAAAACTTGTCACAGCCTCTCATTATGGAGATCCATGCATTAATTCCTTCTTTCCGACTTGGAAATAAATCATCATAAACCTCAAATCTAGATAACTTAGTATCAACTAAACTTTTTTTATCATCTCGATTTCTATTTAATAATTCAGGTAATCTTCTATATGAATCTGGACCTAAAATAATATCTATATAAGGGCGTTTTTCAAGTAAATCTTGTTTTAAACTCTGAGCCATACATCCGACAACACCGATTAAGGTATCGGGCCTCTCTTTTTTTATAATATGATAACGTCCCAATTGCGAGTGTACTTTCTCTTCAGCATGTTCTCTAATCGCACAGGTATTGAGAAAAATAGCGTCAGCATTTGTTGGTTCATTTGACTTTTGGAATCCCTGATTTTTTAAAATTGTTTCAATCAATTCAGAATCAGCAACATTCATCTGGCAACCATATGTCTCGATAAAATAGGACTTATTCATAAACTAATAATAATTAAAAGCTATTCTTTTGGTTCAGAGAAAAAATAATCAAGAGGATTTTGGGGCTCTCCATTATAATGAATTTCATAATGAAGATGTGGGGCAGTAGAGCGACCCGTATTACCAGTTAACCCTATTATATCGCCCCTACTTACTTTCTCTCCATGCTTAACTTTTATCTTAGACAAATGCGCAAATAATGTAGTATAACCACCATCATGCATTATTTTGATGTGGTTTCCAAATCCACCTGCATAATATGCTCTTTTTATTACACCATCCGCAGGAGCAAGAATTGGAGTTCCAGATTTAACAGTAATGTCTTGACCTTGATGAAATCGTCTGACATTATCAATTGGATCAGTTCTGAAACCAAATCTTGAATTTAAATATCCTCCCTCAACTGGACGGATCGATGGAATTTTATTTATACGATGAATATTATCTTGAACTTTTTTATAAATTGATTCATAGCTATTTAGTTCAAGATTTACTACTCTAGAAATTTTTTCTATATCTAACTCTAAAACAGATAATTCTTTATTTATCGCTGGAGCTAGATTATCAAAGTATTTCCCAGATGATATTATATGCCCTCCAATACCTAGTTTCCTTATATCTTTATCAATTTCTGGCATTCCTGCGTAAGAACGAACTGCATTATCCTTCTCTTCAATTATATTTATTTGATTGTCAAGATTTTGTAACCTTTTTTTAAGTTTTTCAATATTACTTGAAACATTATTATAGTTTGATTTGAATTCATCTAGTCTTTTTTCATATAAATAAGTACTTAATAAGTCTGCACTTAAATAAATAAAGGTTATACTCAAAAAAATTACTGTTAGTAATATAGTAAAACTTTTCTGGCGATTTAAATGCCATTGACTTACTCCAGTTTTTGTTTCTTTTTGTATAATGATATTTCTTACTGAAAACATATTTTTTTTAAAATAGCTAATAACCCAATATATTTGATCTTTAGTAGTAGGTTAATTATCAGACCTTAATCTTGTAAATCTACATCTATTTTTGGAATTGGCTTATTTTTATTATTCATATCCTTATCATGAATACCATATTCCAATTTTATTTTTTCAATAGCGCTCTGTTTATTTTCAATTTCTTTTTTAATTTGTTCCAATTGACTTACTATTTCAAAAAATTCTGAATTACCAGAAAAAGTTGCCATATGATCTTGCTTTGTATGATTGTATGCTAATTTACCTAATTTTTCATAGGCTATACTCATATCACGTTGTAACTGGTGAATATCAAATCTAATTTTTGAAATTTTCGTCATTTCTTCAGTTTTTGCCATTGCTATACGGCTCATTTCTTCAGCTTTTTCAACAGCAGAAGTGCTCCAATCTTTCATATTTCCTTTTAAATCATCCCAAAGTTTTGACATAATGGTTTCCTTCTTTAAATGTAATAAATATATAAAACTAATTACACTAAAAAAATATTAATAATATTCTATCCTCTTTTAGACTAAAACTTGATACGCCCACTTAATCCCTTCCATTTTTATTAATCTATTTATCTCATTTGTGTTCAATGGTTTATCTAATCGTATAACGGCAAATGCTTCATTTTGATTCTTATCTCTATTTAGTAAGTATGCTGCAATATTAATATTAATCCTGCCAAAAAATGTACCAATATTTCCCACAACCCCTGGAACATCATCATTACATAAAAAAATCATAGCTCCTTTTGGTGTAACCTCCATATCTCTACCAAGCACATTGATTAGTCGAGGATTTTTATCATTAAAAACACTACCACTTAATTCAAAAGACTTTTCTTTAGTTTTTACAAATACTGAAACAACATTCTGATAATTAGATTCTACATTTTTATATCTTAATTCAATTATAATACCAAGTTCTTTAGCTATGCTTTCTGCATTAATATAATTTATTCTATCAGGAATATTTGGCGATAACAATCCTTTTATTAAAGCCATTGATATAGGTCTTATATCTTCATTAGTTCCCTGACATTCAATAATTACATTTAAAATTGGTTCATCAATTATCTGACTAAGAATTGTTCCTATCAATTCTGCAAGGTCCAAATAACAATGCAGCTCTTTTAATAACGCTGTGCTCTGAATTGGTAAATTTAACACATTTGATAATTTCTCATATTCTAAATAATCTCGAACTTGCTCACATATTGCTTTACTAACACCCTCTTTAGCTTCTTTAGTTGATGCACCCAAATGAGGCGATAACAGAATATTTTTCACACCTATTAAAGGGTTGTTGCTTTGAAGTGGTTCGTTGCAAAAAACATCAATTGCCGCTCCAGCAATTACTTCATTTTCTAATGCTTTGGCTAAATCATTTTCATTAATTATACCACCCCGTGCTACATTTATAATTCTTGCAGTTGATTTCATATTATTTAATCTATTGTAATCAAAAAGGTCAGTTGTAGATTCATTAAGTGGCATATGTAATGTAATATAATCCGCATTTTTTGTTACTTCGTCAAGACCCGTAATTTCTATTTCTTCTTTTTCAAATATTTCTTTATTTACATATGGATCATATCCAATAATTTTCATACCAAATGATTGACAACGAAGCATTACCTCTCGCCCTATTTTACCCAATCCAATAATACCAAGAACTTTATTTTTCAGTTCTGTTCCTACTAGTTGATTACGATTCCATTCGCCTAAAGTCAGTGTATAGTGTCCAATATGTATATTCCTAGATAGAGTCAATAGCAATGCCACAGTGTGTTCAGCTGCAGAAATAGTATTTACATCTGGAGTATTCATTACAACAATACCCTTTCTGGTTGCAAAACTAATATCTATATTATCCACACCAACTCCAGCTCTACCGATTACTTGTAGTCTCCTGGAATCTTTGATTATATCTTTATCAACAATCGTCCCGCTTCGTACAATTAAACCATCCATTTTTTTTACTTTACTAATTAATTCACTTTTATTACTCTGCGGTAAATAAATTACTTCTATCCCACAATCTTCGAGTATTTTAATTCCGGATTTTGAGATCGGATCAGAGACTAGAACTTTTTTCACTATTTAAAAATAAATTAAGATTGAGATCTAATTAAAT
>CAZPIF010000126.1:0-4933 GCA_964586565.1 uncultured bacterium | reverse complement strand
TGGAGATGGAGTCCATTTGATCATTTTACTATGAATGATTATGATGCATATGGTGGTACATGGTGGAATGCTGCTTTTGATGAAAATGGTTATGATTGGATGCATTCAAATGCATTTCATTTTGATCAAGAAGAAAGCGCTATTTATTTTTCTTCAAGGCATTTATCAAGAATTACAAAGATTGATTACCCAAGTGGAGAGATTATTTGGATGATTGGTTTGCCTAATGATTTTGAGGGCTCAGAGAGTGAACATATTTGTACTGATTTGGGTATTACGTGGCAGCATAATGTTCAATTACTAGAAAATGGTAATATTTTATTGTTTAATAATGGAAATTTAAGCCAATTATTTGAATTTGGAGAACCAACAACAACTGCTATAGAATTTAAAGTTATAGATAATAGCACTTGTGAAGTGGTTTGGGAATATGTCTTACCTAATCATTTGTATGGTCCATGGATGGGAAGTGTTCAGAAATTAGATAATAATAATTATTTTATTAATACAGTAGGATCAGGTGGACATGCAATTGAAGTTGATGAGAATCAGAATATTGTGTTGGATGCTGAGTATATGCTATCTGATGTTCCTACAGACCCTGCTGGGAATTATCGTTCTTATAAAGTTCCTTCGATTCATCCTAATGCTTATAGTGTGGTATTTAAAGATTATATTACTGAAAATATGGATGAAGGTATTTATTTTACAGATAGTATTAATATTTTAATTTCTAATGAGAGTGGTTATAATCAACATTATAATTATCATTTATTTGATTCACAGGGATGGTTTGTTGATAGTCCAGCATCAATTATAATAGAGCCATATAGTACCGTTGAGCTTAGTTTTATTCCTTCTAGTATTAATGCATCTATGTCAAACTTAACATTTAATATTGTTCCAATTCATCATGATTATGATTCAAAAAGTTATAATTTTGAAATATATGCTCCTCAGATGATTGGAGATTTAAATTCTGATGGTATTTTAAATATATTGGATATTGTTATTTTAATAGAAATTATTTTAAATAGTTCTGAATTTAATTTCGCTTCTGATATTAATAATGATGGTATTGTAAATATTTTGGACGTCATTATTCTTCTTAATTTAATCTTAGATTAAAATTCAATTAATATTTATTCTTTTATTGTATATTTATAATCATATATGAGATTGATTCTCAATTATAAGTGATAATAATTAAACCTTAAAATATAAATGAAAATTTCAAAAAGAATTGATAAATTAAATTCTCTTAAAATATCTTGGGATAAATTTATTTCTGACCCAAACAATAAATCCATTCGAATAAGAGATGTTGCAGAAAAATTAAATGTAACTGAAGCTGAATTATTAAGTACTAAAGTCGGTAAAGATATTTATTATTTAAAAATAAGTAACCACAATAAATTTTTTGAACAATTATTTACAATTGATAAAGTAATGTTATTGATAAGAAGTAATTTTGTAGTACATGAAAAAATAATTGATACTAAATCAATTATTTTTGATAATAATAAAATTATAAATAAAGAAGATAAATTGCCTATATTAAATTTTAATATAAATGCATTTCATCATATATTTTTTGAAAAAAAAATACATCAAAATAAGAATTTGTTAAGTTTTCAATTTTTTGATTATAAAGGTGATTCAGTTATAAAAATATACCTAAAAAGTAAAGATGAAAAATCATTTAATAAAATAGCTGATGAATATCGCGTTGATTACAATTATGAATTACAAGATATGTCAAAAATAAATCAACCTAATATTGAATGTAAATTTATTAATGAGTATAATTTAAAAGTCATAGAAAAAATCAAATCAAATCAATTGATATTAAGAGATATTCTAGAGTCTGCATCAAAAGAAAAGTTTCCTATTCAAATACATGCATTAGGAAATTGTGCAAATCAATATCATTTTGGTAAAGTTAAAAATATTATGGATTTTGGTCCATGGATTAATGTAATAGATAAAAAATTTAATATACATGCCATGGAAAAAAAAATATCTCAAATTTTTATAATAAGGAATCAATTTAATGGTAATGAACAATATGCTATTGAGTTTTATGATGAGTTGGACAATTTTATTTTATATGCAGGAGCTATTGCTGGTTATGAAAATGAATTTAATAAAATAATTAAAAAAGGATTAAGTAAATGAATAAATATATTGTAATAATAATAATTTTTTTATTTTTCTCATTTTCTTTAACAAAAAATGATAGAATTGTTACTATTGGTGGTTCTATTACTGAAATTGTTTTTGCTTTGGGTGCTGGCAAATCAGTTGTAGCTGTAGATTGGTCTAGCAGCATTCCTTCAAAAGTTAAAGAACTTCCTCAAGTTGGATATGTAAGGCAATTATCTAGTGAAGGTATTTTATCAATGTCTCCAACACAAATCCTAGCAACAACAGATATGGGTCCTCCTAAAGTAATTGATCAAATTAAGGATGTTGGTATAGATATAAGAATTTTTGAGTCACCTAAATCTTTTGATGACATTATATTATTAATAACTGATATTTCTAAGCTATTAGATAAGGAAAAAGAAGCAAAGAAAATCATAAGTAATCTTAATTCTCTAAATATAGAAATAAACAAAAAACAATCTTCATTTAAAGAAAAACCTAAGGTAGTTTTTTTTATGAGTCCGACATCAAATTCTTATAATGCTGCAGGCGGTGAAACTAAGGCTAATTATTTAATTGAGTATATAGGAGGAGTTAATATTTTTTCTGATACTTTTAATAGATATAGTAAAATAACAAAAGAAGATATAATAAATTCTAACCCAGATATTATTCTAGTTGGATTTATTAAAATGATAAATCCTGATGAGTCAGAATTAATTTCACTATTTACAGATAATTCTATTTTTAAATACGTGGAAGCTGTAAAAAATAAAAAAGTAATTGCAATTGACATGGGGCAATATTTGAATTTTGGTCCTAGTTTTGTTTCTGATGCACTATCTTTAACTAATCAAATTAATGTTGAAAAAAAATAATATTAATAAAGTAAACCTTTTTTTTACTTGTATGTTTATAATTCTATGTATAATAGGATTATTATCTATTACATTTGGTCCTGTTAAAATATCAATATTTGATATTTGGAAAATTATTTGTCAAAAATTTGGTTTTTTTTCTAATGATTCAATTTCAGAAATTCATAAATCCGTTCTTTTAAATATTCGTCTTCCAAGAATTTTATTAGCTATTTTAGTTGGCTTAGGGTTAGGAACTTCCGGTGCAATATTACAAGGATTATTTAGGAATCCACTTGTTGATCCAGGTTTTATAGGTGTTTCAAGTGGTGCAGCGGTAGGAGCTATATTAGCAATTTTCTTTTCTTCATTTATTCAATTATATTTTTGGAATTTTTTAATACCTTTTATATTGCCAATATTAGCTATAACAGGTTCATTTTTAACAACAATTTTGATTTATAAAATGTCTAAAGTATCAAATAAAACTAATGTTATGGCTATGTTACTATCAGGTATAGCTATTAATGCTATTTCAGGTTCAGTTATTAGTTTATTTGTTAGTATTTCTTCAGACGCTCAACTTAGAAGTTTTACTTTTTGGACTTTAGGTGGCTTAGATAATGCTGATTGGTTAGTTGTAACTTTAACAACTTTTTTTATTGGTGTTTCATTTTTTTTGATTTATCAAATGAAAAATAAATTAGATATTTTTATGCTAGGAGATGCTGAAGCACATCATCTTGGCCTTAATGTAGAGTCATTGAAGAAAAAGATTATTATTTTTGCTTCTATTATGGTAGGTATTTCTGTTTCTTTTTGTGGTATGATTGGCTTTGTAGGGCTTGTTACTCCTCATTTAGTTAGATTATTTATTGGTCCCAGTCATAAATATCTAATTCCAGGTTCAGCTCTTTTGGGGGCTATAATACTTACTATTTCAGATTTAATTGCTAAATCTGTTGTAGCTCCAGCACAGTTACCTTTAGGTGTGGTTACCGCTTTGATAGGTGCTCCATTTTTTGTTTGGTTAATTATAAATCAAAAAAGGAGGTTCAGTTATTCAGAATAAAACATTATTAAGATTAGAATCATTAACATATATCATTAATAAAAAAACATTAATTGATAATATATCTTTAGATATTGAAAGCGGAGATATGGTTTCTATTATTGGTCCAAATGGTTCTGGTAAAACTACAATGGTTAAATTAATTTCAAATGAAATAGAAGCATCTTCAGGTAGAGTTCTATTTCAAAATAAAAATATTATAAATTGGGATATTAATGAATTGGCTTGTTCTAGATCTGTTTTATCACAATCAAGTAGTTTAACATTCCCATTTTCCGTTTTAGATATAGTTAAAATGGGTCGTTATCCTCTAAAAAATAAATTAAATAAAAGTTTAGAGGATAAACTATATAATACAATATTAGATATTTTTGATTTAAATAATTATGCAACTCAAAACTATATGACTTTATCTGGAGGAGAAAAACAAAGAGTTCAATTAGCAAGAAGTATTGCACAAATATGGTCAGAAGATTATTCTGATAAATTGTTAATTTTAGATGAGCCGACATCATATTTAGATATTAAACATCAGCAAGCTTTATTTAGTTTTCTTAAAATACTTAATAGTAAAGGGCTTACTATTATTATGGTTTTGCATGATTTAAATCATGCTATGCTAAATTCAAATAAAATAATTTTGCTTAAAAATTCACAGTTAATTTCATTTGGAAAAGCAAAGGATATTATTAATAAGAATGTTTTAAATAAGGTGTTTGAAATCGATTTAAAATTAATAAATTATGACGGATTGGATATACCTTTTATATCTCAATAAATTTAACTTTGGATTGGAGTTTGATTTTGGATGATATTTCATTAGAAGCAATAAAACAAAAAGATAGTATAATTAATA
>CAZPIF010000125.1:0-4938 GCA_964586565.1 uncultured bacterium | reverse complement strand
TAAAATTAGTGAACCTACAATAAAAACAATTCCAATAATGAAAGTTATTAACTTGAATGTCATTTTATTCTTTTTTTATATAATAGTAAAATTTAGTTCTGAGAAAATTAGAGTCATAGCCAGCTTAGAGTGATTAAATAATTCCTAATCTACAAATTTATAGATCACTAATTCCAAACTAGAATATTATTTTTCGGAATAAACTTGGAAACAATTTTAGTTAGTTCATCCAAAGCTTTTTCTCTTTTATATTTATCCTCAACAACTGTATTCCCCTCTTGTACGTAATCTTGAAAATAAATATCTGATTTAGGATCTCTTTTACGTATACGGTTAAAATAATCTTTATTCATTCTAAAAACACCTATTGTTATATCTTCAATCTTATTTGCATCGATTTCATTAAAAATCATTAAAATAAATTCTGAATAAATCTCAAACCAGTTATCAATAAAAATAATTGGATCAAAACAGAGTCTAACTCGCCAGCCATACTTTATGGCTAACTGAACTGCTTTAATCCTACTTTGCAAAGGTGGTGCAGAATGCTCATACATCTCACATATTACTTGTGGAGATAATGTCCAAGATAATATCACATTGTAGATTGGTTTTATGTCTTTAATTGATGTTATAAGTGTGCTTTTTGTTCTGACCTCTATAATTAGACTCTTATTTTTTTCTGCAAAACTAATCCATCGACGAGTTAATGGGAGTATATTTTCGATGGCCAAAAGATCTGTATTATAAGATATAGAAACTAGAGTTTGCTTATTTGGATCTATTGGATTCAACAATATTTTTTTTATTGATTCTTTAAACTCATCCTCATTAACAAAAACTACTAAATTACCTGAATTGTACATTCCCTGAAGAAAACAATACTCACAGTTATAAATACAATTTAATACTGGAGTATTATAGTATATGTTAGGGTTGTCATAATTCTGTACCATATCTGAAGCCGGATAGAGAAATGGTTTAATCTTTTTAGCAAGAATGATATTCATAGAAAGTTTTTGTGTCTGGAAATCTTGTCCAGATCGATTAAAAATATCTTTGTAATGATCTATCCAAATAATAGTAGAATTGGAAAATTTTGATATAGCAAGTTTAGTTAGTGGAAAATCACTTACCGCTTTTTCAATATATAGATGAGAAAAATTAGGCTGCAAGCTTCCCACAAATTCTAAGAAAGGTTTTATTTCTCTCTTCCTTGCTTTTTGGTGTGTGTATTTTAAAATCAGGTATTGGCATTTCAGGATATTTAAGTTTGTACTTTTTTACTTTTAATGTTAGTTGATATTTTTGTGTCTGAGTGATGGAAAGAGTTTTCTTTACACTATTGATCCAGTCTAAATCATAATTATTTAATATGGGTATATTTAATTTCCTCACTTCCATGAATTGATCTATAAAAGTATCAATCTGATTAATTTTTGAACTAATAAGATTATAAACTGTATCATAATCTAAACTGCTAGTAGAAGAATCCATGTGATCAGAAACTACTTTCAGAAATGCAAGGTTATGTAGAAATGTTTTTTTTGTACAAACCTTAAATATTTCAGAGGACTCCATGTCTACTAGACAATGGTAATTATTTTTTCCACTTGTTATTGCATTATCAACAGTGACTATAGAGCCTTCATCAAGATTATGCTTAACCAAAATATCGGGATAAAACTTAGAACCTGAATTTTCATCAATTATATTATTAATTAAATATATTTGCCCAATAGTTGTGTTTTTTTCTACGCCTCCTGCAGTACCTATATTAATATACTGCACTGTTTGGCTTTCGAATATTTTTGATAAGTGATTTATCCTAGGACGTATATTTTTTTTACCTATGCCAGTACCAATAAGTACAATCTCTAGGTCTTTATTTATAAAATATGGGAATTTAATCGAATGATCTCTCACTAATCGAAAATGTTCAATCAGTGGCTCAGATTCCGCTTTCATAGCCATAATAATGCAACGCATTTTATCAAAAAAACGAAAAACGTATTATCTTTCTTTTGGGCTTATATTTTTTCTTCCATGGTCTCTTACCCTCCCAAGACAATTTTAAACCTTTTTTTCTTCCCTCTGGACCGTACATAAATTGACTTTGCTTATCTTTTTTCTGCATATCTAAACTAATTGATTCCAAAACCAGATTCTTGGTTGATCGGTCAAGACGGTCAAAATCTTCATAAATAATATCACTGCCAAAACGAGCACCAATTAATCTTAATAATTTTCCGAGATAATAAATTGATATGCCACCCCCGACACCAATTAACAACTCTTGCTCCGTTACATAGGATTCTTCTAGATGCCCTGATATACCCAAGCCAGCAGTTGCTGCGAGCATCATTGTTCCAATAAAGATACAGGGTGAGCCTAGATATGAATAAGATTTTTCTGCATACCTAACTTCAACCAAATTTTTTATTGGTACAGTCATAAGAACAACCTCATCCTCCCAAAAAATTACTTTCCTGTTTTTTAGTGTAAAATGATTTGAAGAAGTAAAAATATCATCTGTTCTAGTAAATAACTGAACACGCTGAGCGTGTACAATCGAAAAGAATAATTGCAAGAATATTAAGATTTTCATTACTAACATATAGCTGAAATTTAAAAAATAGATGTTAATGCATTTACCATATATTCTAAATCTTCCCTATCGTTATATATTTGGAATGATGCTCTTATTAACTTGATATCATTCCAATTGAAAATGGGTATTTCAATCATAAAATCTCTTCTTAATATATTCTTCAAATCTTCTGGAGTCTTTTCAGGAAGTGGATGCGACACCATCTGGCCTAACCATGGAGGTCCACTATATATTTTTTTTGTACTTAGAATATCTTCAAATTTTGAGCCAGCCTCTAAAGCTAAATTACTGCATTCTTCTTTATTGTGTACAATATGTTCATTGTAAAACTCAATTGCCTTGGGTACTGTCAAAAATGAAGACATATCTCTTGTCCCTTGCCACTGAAAATCTTGTAAAAATTCAGAGGGCCCCGGATCATCCCCTTCATTTCCCCAGCTCTTTACAATAGGTAGAACCCAATCTTGGTGCACTTTTTTTACATATAAAAAAGTACTCCCTTTTGGCATGCAAAGCCATTTATGCAATGCTCCAGTGTAAAAATCACAACCTAAGTCATTAATATTGATATCAATATGGCCTGGTACATGGGCACCATCAACAATGGTTAGTATCCCTCTTGACCTAGCCCTCTGAATTATTTCTTTTATTGGAAATATTAGTGCAGTAGCACTAGTGATATGGGATATAAAAATAACCTTTGTTTTATCAGTAACACCTCTCCAGAATTGATCAATAAAATAATCTTTTGAGGTTACAGGTATAGTAATTTTTTGTTTAATAATCTTCGCACCTGTCTTTTGGCCCATTACATTCCATGCTCTTACTAGTGCACCGTATTCATGGTCAGTCATTAAGATTTCATCACCCTGATCTAACTCTAGGCTATGTATAATATTTGAGATTGCTGTTGTGGGATTAGGAAAAAATAGTATGTCATCTTGATCGCAACCAACAAAGGAACTAATCGAACATCTTGAATTATATAAATGCTCGTACAACTCTTTGGTGAAAAAATCTACAGGTTGTGTTTCTAGTTTTCTTTGCCAATTCTGATAGTCTTCAAACACTGGTCTAGGGCACGAACCGTATGAACCATGATTTAAATAGGTTATCTCTGAATCCAGTAAAAAATATTCTTTGAAATTTTGAATCATTTTATATCTAATATTTTTCTAAAGAGGTTTATAAATAAATCAGTGATTGGTCGTACTAATAAGGTAATGGTTTCATACTTCTATATCCAAAATAAAAACCTACTATATGTACAATACCTAAAATTTCAAATCCTAAAATATACCATGGCCAGTTACCAATTATCATCGGACTATTTACTGACGGACGCTCCAGAAGGTACATGTAATTTGATCCCGTGAAATAATTAAACGAACCAATGAATATAATCAATAGCTGGCACAATAATACCACTCTTAACCAAGAATAATTTCTAACACGATAGCCCTGAACAATTGCTAAGAATAATGGAATCAATATAATTCCGGTGTGGCCAACATAATATTTTAAAACTAAAAATGTCAGATCACCATGATTAAGCTGAGGCGTCAATAGCGCATGTAAGGCTCCTGGTGAACCAATCAATGCTAGAAATTCAAATCCATCCTGATTTGGTTTAAACATCATAATTCCTGCAAGTATTCCTGCAATTCCACACAAATGAATTGGCATTGATCTTTGAATATTCCATAAACCTAAATGGTATATATATAATTGTTGTGCTATTTCTATGGATATCATTATTATACCCATTCCAATCATCAATAAACGTCTGGTATCAGGTGGTATTCGTATTCCGATTTGTAAAATCAAAAAAGATATGGCTATAGAAACGCCTATTCCTATACACCACAAAAGAGATAAAGGCTCAATTACTACAGGCGTGATCAAAATATATCTAGAATCGTCTTATTCTTCTTTTTAAAAGAATCGCCTGATCTACTAAATTAGTTAGGGTAGCATCATTTATTAAATTAGAATGAAGAGAACTTGAAATTTTTTGGACATCTTCTTGATACATCTTATGATAATCTAATGCAGGTTTTTGAAGTGAGTGCTTAATATTATCTCTGTCTCCTTCTTCCCAGTCTACATTAAAACCATCGAATAAATTTTGCACTAATGTTATTTGATCTTTTTGGGTCATACCTATTTTTTTTAGATACATAAAAAAATTACCCATTGAAATCTGAAGTCCTGTCAGATATCCAGATCTAGTTAGTTTTTTCCTATATTCATATTCTTGAGATAGAGTCTTCTGTACCATTTTTAAAATTGTATATACTTGAGACATACCTTTATGTTTTACATTT
>CAZPIF010000124.1:0-4970 GCA_964586565.1 uncultured bacterium | reverse complement strand
CATCGATTAAATACCAGTGGACAATAGATGTTTTGTCTTCAATATTATAGCCCCTTGCATGAACTCGAAAAAAGTATTCTCTATCTTTCATTAATGGTATGTCTACAGGTAACAAGTGATATCCTTCTGCCCAATCCCCTTCACTCTTTATTTCCTTAAAAATAAATGCTCCTGCGCTAGTAAAATATTGACCATAATTTTCAATATCCATTATAATATCTTGTATTATTTCAGTTGGTATGGTTGTTTTTTGCTTAGCCATTAAAGCAACCAAATTCATGTCATTAATTGACTTTGTACTTAATGTAATTTCTTCTTTAATTGCAATGGTGCTCCAGCCACTATTATCATTTAACATATGAAACAATTCATCAGGCTTTTTAGCTGAAGTTTCAGCGTATAAGGAATTATCTAGCAACATTAGGTAAATAATTGATAAAAAGAAATTCATTATCTATCTCCCAAACCTAGCCTATCATTAACCCAGTAAATAAGTGGCATACTCAGTCCCCAAACTATTGCAAGTGTGATTGTTATTTCTAACTGGTCTTTATTGAAATTTATTGCACCAAGCCCCTCTCCTGCCTTGTACGCTACTGGGCCGAGAAACCCACCTAGTAGCAGCGACTGCACCCAACGACCTTTTAGCCATGCCATTGAATGATTGACCATAGCAGCAAATCCACACCACATTGCTGTAATCCATAATGGAGCGATTATGACACCTTGTTTGTAAAGACCATTGTACGTAAGTATTCCCGAATAAGCCATTATTGAATCAATTAAAGTGCCAAGAAAAGCAAAAATAATAACAAGCTTTATTTCCGCAGGATTTGGTGAATTCAAATAAAAGTGCATAATGAGAAATAATAACATGAGAAAAGGCCCAATGTAAACGAAATCACTAGTGGCACCAAAAACACACGCCCACCAGCTAATTTTAAATCCTAAAATATTAAATATCTTTTTCATGTTTTTTCAATATGTCATATTAGTTGAAATAATTAATATAAACAACCAAAATGAGCGTTATGAGCGTTACCTGTAATATTTATTTAAAATAATTGTCCCAACCATCATGAGAGTATAAAAAGTAAGACCAATCGATAACATTATCAAAAAATAATAAGGCCAATCAGGCATTAGCATTGTGAAATTGACACCATCTGGCTTCTTAAAAGTAAACATATAATTACTAGCAAAAATTATATTCAGAATCATTATAAGCACTACCAGATACGTTGTCCATTTTATTGCATCAAAGTAATCTCGCCATTTTGGACGATATCCATCCACCACAATACTTAGCATTATAAATATAACAAGCCCATGGGCAAAAAAATAATGAATAGAAACATATATATGCTCTAACTCAGACAAATTTGTATTTATAAATGCGAAAAGTGAACCACCAAAACCTGCGAAAAAAAACCAACTTTTTAACTCTCTGGAGGAAGTTTTACGAGAATAAACAGGGATCAATAATGCAGAGATATAGCACATCTCTAATGGTAATGACGTACTAAGAGACCATATACCATAGTAAACCATATACACTTGGAAAGCAATCTCATTAAAAACAACTAGATACCCGATCGTTTGAAGAATAATTAATTTCACATTTTGGCTGCTATTTCCATATACCCAAGTAGCTGCGAGACACAATACTAAACTAATTGTGCCATAGATAACATGCTGACTTGGTAATGATTGTACTACATTTAATATATCATTTAACATGTATTCTTAGACAAAAGATTATTTACAAATTTATTGAAGTTATCTCTTCTATTTTAATATCTATTGTATTATAATTTTTTTATTGGGGAATTAATATTATTTTTATTGATAATCTAATGACCCAATAAGAAAATATCAATAATGGTAGAAGATTATAATTTTCTATACCTGCTAAATCAATCTAATAGAACCTGGTCAACAATCATGATTAAATCAAATACATCTATATTCCCATCTAAATTCATATCTGCATTTTGAATCTGTTCATTGCTCAGATTCATATTACCAAACATGTAATTAAGAGTAATTATGACATCTAGAATATTTGTCATATTATCAAGATTAAGATCTCCAAAATCAATGTTCAGAGGAAATACTGAACCAGCAGGAAACTCAATTCTATCTAGCCATACACAATCATCACCAAAACTTTGTGCGACATCTTTTTGATATACCCAGCGTAATGTATGTCGTCCTTCAGGAATGGTTACAATAAATTGATTCCAATTTGTTTCACCACCAATATTTAATCCTTGAGGTTCTTCATCAACATAAAAATCTAAGTAATCGTAAACACTTCCAGAGGCTCCTTGCTCTGAAGATGATTTAGACCAGAATTTTAAATCGCTTTCATATATAACGTTAACATCAATAGCTAATTCAGAAACCTGATTGTCCCCAATAACACCAGACCTAGCTGAATAATCACCAGTGTATGAGTCAGTACTTATATACCAATCAGATGCGCCACCCTGAAGCCATTCAAAAGATAAAAAATCTTCAGATTCAAAATCTTCAATAACAATACCATGAGCTACAGAAACAGATATAGCATGTTCATAATCAGTATGGAGCGAACCTACTATTATTGATGCAACTGATGAGTGACCAATGGGTGCATCAGGTGAGGCCTCTACATTAATAGTAAGTGTAACTTCCGCGCCTATATCCCAATAATAAGCATTATCACTCTCTATATTATCTAATGTTATATAAGAATCATTTGTCGTAATCTGGAAAGTGGGATAATGTACGGGCGAATTACCTGTATTTTCCATAACTATCTGCATGATTGCAGTTTCTCCTGCTTCCAGTGTGCCATTCCCATCATCAAATAGTTCATATGAATTTATATTGTAACTTGGAGACTCTACTACAGCAGAAGCCTCATATATCCATTCATTAGTACCATCTGATATACTGAACACAAAAGGGATGCTGGAATCATTTTCTAAATTCCAACCAACTTCAAATTCAAATGGCCCTACAATGATTTGTTCGCCCACATCTATAGACTCTTGCACTATTTCTTGCGATGTAATATTGACCATAGATTGATCATGGGATAAAGAAAAAGTAAGTTCAGAAGATGGGTCTTGACCTACATTTTCAAATGTCGCATTGAAATATCCATTTTCTCCATAATCAAGAATATTATCATCACCACCGGTAACTAGAAGGTCTGATAAAATTATATATGCACCTTCTGGTGCGATGACATTTATAGTTTCTTGATAAGGTATTTTATTAAAGCCAGTTACAACTATATCAATCTCACCTGGAATTTCGATAGCAGAATCAAATATAAGCTCTACGACACCAGAAAAATCTGTATATCCTGATGATAAAAGTACACCATCCCTAGAAAGAGAAACTAATGCTCCTTCAAAACCTGCGTCAATAATAAAGCTCGTTGCTCCAATAATCATTACATCACTATGACTCACACTTATTTCTACGGGAGTATCTGATCGTAAGACCACGGACGGATCACCAAAAATCATCCAATACAAGGTTTCATTATAACCATCCGAGCCATAATTGTCATTCATATGGTTCATACCATTAAACGATAGCCCACCAAATGTACGTTTGATATTATTTGAATAAGATTCAATAAATATAGCATTCATCTCATCCTGTCCATCCATAGGAGGATTCCAAGCTTGATTTACCGTTGACATCAGAGTCGCTACAGCTCCCGTAGGAGAACCTTGTGGGTCAGTTGCTCGTAGCCAAGTTTCAGCAAAACAGGTCCCTTGATGAAATTGTCCATTGACACACGCAACAGACCAAATAAAAGGCCACTTTCCTGCATTTAAAAGACTTTCGACATCTGTATTATTCATTGGGCATCCATTTCCCCAAGAACCAGTAGAACCATGTCCAGTATAATTAACTATTGAACGACCCTCATTAAGAGCTGCCTCACCTTGAGCCACTGTTCCGGTTGGATCATAAACTTGATCAATCTCATTATAGGTATAGTTTAAAAGTAATTCTCTAATATTATCCAAGTGTTCATAATCATATTCACCATCGTCACCTGGGCCTTCATTTGAAGCAAAGCCTGATCCTTTTTTATACCAATCACCAGTTGCGTCAGGTTCCATTTCATAGGCAATAGTTCTATTAATCATTGTTTCAACATGCTGACTATTTTCTGCGGAAAAACGACCTATAATCAAGTCTGGATAAAAATCGTCACCAGCAACAAAAGTAAAGGAATTATCAGAGGGAGTATTTGATCCATCACCCTCAGATCTACGTATAGATTCAATCTGATCAATATCACCTACTAATAAAACATAAGCAATACCATTTTCATAGTATTCATCCTCTATATATTGTGAAACCTCATCTACACCTCCTATATCTGCAATATCAATAATTTCAGTTGGAATTCCTTTGTAATTCTTCCATGTAATAAAGGGGTGCATATCATCTAAAAAATCACTGTGACTTATAACTAGCATAGCACCTTGCTCATATAGTACATCATAACGATCATTAGTAGGATAATTAATAAAATGATCCTTAAATATATTTTCAAACTCCCTGGATTCTGAATCGAGAGGCTTTCTTATTAGTTGGTTAATCCCTCCTATTCCATTTGCCTTAATTGACACATTTATAGTGGTATATACTCTTAAAATTTTCTTTATAGGATTATATTGAATAGGTTGTAAAACAATACTCTGTCCTCTTAAAGTACGAAGAATATATGGGTCTTTTAGAAAAGCAATTTCTTCTGGATAAAATGCATCCATCTCGTATTGAATACCATATTTATAGGGCACAGTTGACGGATCTATATTCCTGATTAGATTGCCTTTGGAAGGTTCAACATTATTGATTTGAATATCTAGATATTCAAAATCCGTAATAGATAATTCCATGTTAGCTTGATCAGGTATGATTATTGAACGGACTGTACGAGGTAAATTAGG
>CAZPIF010000123.1:0-4976 GCA_964586565.1 uncultured bacterium | reverse complement strand
AGAAAGATTAGGAGAATTTGAAACTAAAACTAATGGATATTTACTTGCTGACGTCAGTGGGACTTATATTATTCATTCATCCAATGTTATCCATAAATTTATTTTTCGAGTAGATAATATTTTTGATAAAGAATACTATAACCACTTATCACGAATAAAGATGATTATGCCGGAAAATGGAAGAAGTGTAGGTTTTCAGTATCGTTTGGTATTTTAAAATTCTAAGCTATAACTGATGATCCAATTACGTTCGCGAGTTTTATTATTCATAATTAATTTCTCTAATCATTTTGGATTAGGGAGAAAACGATTATGGGAAAAAGTAACTATCTAACATGCCTATTTTTCATTTGTAATATAATATTACCAGCAGGACGTTCTATCACAAAAGAAGATATTGTAAATCTTCAATATGTTTCATCACCTTCATTTAGTCCAATGGGTGATAACATTTGTTATGTTTTATCTGTTCCACGAACTGATAAAGAAAAACCAGGGTCTCGGCATTCCCAGATATGGGTAAAAAGAATTAATGACCAAGCTCCAATACAATTTACCTCCTCTGCATATAATTCCTATTCTCCACAATGGTCCAGTGATGGTACAAAAATTACCTTTTTATCAAATCGTAAGGAGCTTTCTGAAAACACGCAATTGTTCCAAATCCCTATAGATGGGGGAGAAGCGAGCTTATTATTAGAACATTCAGCTGGAGTTAATACCTACAGTTGGTCCCCTGATGGTAAGTGGCTAGCTTTTTTGTCAACTGATACTTTAACCGCTGCAAAGAAAAAAGCTATTGAACAAGGGTATGATATGGTTGTTAAAGATAAAGACCATCGTTACCAGAGACTATGGCTATATAATACACTCAATAGAAAAAAAGATTTAATATTTAAGAAAGATATATATGTACATGATTTTATCTGGTCTGATGATAGTAAGACAATTGTGTTCCAAGGAACAAAAATACCAGGTGCTGATCCATCATTAATGGATAGGATTTTATATAGAGTAAATATCCCAAAAAATATTCCCAAAAGAATTTTGGATACACCAGGTAAATTGGGCTCTATGGATTTATCGCCAGATGGGAAAAAACTGGCATTTTTGGGTGCCGTAACTCGCAATGATCCCTTAGCACAAACTGTATTTATATTATCATTAAAAAATCCAGAAAAGATGTCTGCCCACTTAGGTCAAAATGAATCATTCTATGATCTACAGTGGACTGATAATCAAACTATACTTACTAGATCAATACGCGGTACCAAGACGGTCTTATCTTACATAAAGTATAAAAAGGGAAGTAATAACTCTACTCTATCTCAAGAGGATATATATTCCCCAGATTATATTATTTCCACTGTGATATTCCATAATAAGTCAAATCAGCTACTAATAGTAGGGAACTCAAAACAACATCCAAACGAAATATTTTTAAAGGATATATTAGAGGACAACCTTGTTAAAATCACAACATCGAATTCTTTCTTAAGGGATATAAAATTAGGGAATCAAGAAACCATTAGTTGGAATTCATCTGATGGTATGGAAATCCAAGGCGTTGTGACTTATCCTCCTAGATATAATAAAAGTGTAAGGTATCCACTTATACTGCAGATTCATGGTGGTCCTGAAGGTGTCTCGCTTGATGGATGGACTACTAGTACGGGATATCCTGTTCAACTTCTCGCTTCAGAAGGATATGTAGTATTGCAACCTAATTACCGTGGTAGTGGATCAAGGGGCGTTAATTTTTCAAAAAGTGACCATAATGATTTAGGTGGTATGGAATATCAAGATGTATTAACTGGTATTGATCATCTTATCAATAATAATATAGTGCATTCCGATAAAATTGGTACTGGAGGCTGGTCATATGGAGGATATTTTTCTGCGTTAGGTGCCACTACTTATAGTCACAGATTCAAAGCCTCAATGGTAGGGGCGGGTCTGACGAACATGATTAGCTTTATGGGTACAACAGATATTCCCTACGAAATGTCTATTGTGCATTGGAATTCATGGTGGTTCAATGAAATGGAACTCCACTGGGATCGTTCACCGCTCGCGCATATAAATAAGGCTAAAACCCCTACTTTGATTATACATGGAATGAAAGATGAAAGAGTGCATCCTGAACAAGGTTTAGAACTTTATCAGGCATTGAAAATTAAAGGAGTAGATACGGAATTAGTATTATATCCGAGAGAGCCCCATGGCCTTAATGAGCGTGCTCATCAATTGGACTATATCGATCGTTTAATTGGTTGGTATAATAAATATGTAAAATAATAATTATGAGATATCTTTCTTTCCATTTTGCTTTTTTATTATTCTCTACATTAGTTTTCTCAAGAGATAGTGATTTATATAAAATTGATCATTTAGAGCCTCCTTTTTGGTGGGTGGGAATGAAAGATAGTTCCTTACAGCTTATGGTGCATGGTGAAAATATTTCAGATCTTCAACCAGAGATGGTCTACGCAGGTGTTTCAATAAATGCAATACATAAAATTGAAAATCCAAATTATTTATTTATTGATTTGAATATTTTAGATACAACACAACCAGGCAGTTTCAATATAATATTTAAAAAAAATCATAAAAAAGTGACCACTCATAAATTTGAGTTGTTTAAGAGAAAAATAGAATCAGTTCAGAGAGAAGGTTTTTCGCAGAAAGATGTAATTTATTTGATCACACCTGATCGATTTGCAAATGGGAATTTAAAGAATGATTCTGTGCGAAATTTAAAAGAGGTTTTAAACCGACATAATAAACATGGCAGACATGGAGGTGATATTGCTGGAATAATTGAAAATTTGGATTATATATCTGAAATGGGGTTTACCCAGATCTGGTTAAATCCATTGTTAGAGAACAATCAAGATTCTTATTCATATCATGGTTATTCAACCACTGATTATTATAATATTGACTTGAGGCTTGGAACCAATCAATCATACAAAGAACTCTCTCGTCTTGCAGGAGAAAAAGGAATTGGAATTATAAAGGATATAATCTTAAATCATATTGGATCTGGACATTGGTGGATGAGAGACCTGCCTTCTGAAGATTGGATTAATAATAGTGGAAAGTTTAAAATATCATCTCATAATCATAAGTCTATACATGATCCATATCTACCTGCGAATATGAAAAATTCTTTTACTGATGGTTGGGTTGATAAAACAATGCCTGATTTAAATCAGAATAATCCTTTTCTTTCTAATTACCTGATTCAGAACGCAATTTGGTGGATTGAATATGCTGATCTTTCAGGATTTAGAGTAGATACATATCCTTATATTGATAGAAAATTCCTTTCAAAATGGAGTAAAAGAATAAGCAATGAGTACCCAAAATTTAGTTTTGTTGGCGAAGAGTGGTCTAGCAATCCGGGTATGGTTGCCTATTGGCAAAAAGGGAGCAAAACACATGATGGCTATAGTACTTTTGTACCTAATATGATGGACTTCCCTTTGCAGCAGGCTCTTGTGAATGCTCTTTTAAGTGAAGAAAGTTGGAACTCTGGTCTAGTTGAGATTTACAATGTAATAGCTGGTGACTATGTATACGGTAATCCCTATGATCTTGTTGTATTTGCGGACAATCATGATATTCAACGAATTTATTCCCAATTAAATAATGATTTGGAACTATTAAAAATGGCAATGACTTTTATTTTAACTACTAGAGGAATACCACAGATCTATTATGGTACAGAAATAGCTATGAAAAGTTCTAGAGACCATGGCGATATTAGATCGGATTTTCCAGGGGGATGGGAAGGAGACGAGACCAATGGTTTTAATTCAACGGGTTTGAAAAAATGGCAGCTTGAAATACAGGATTATTTAAAAAAATTATTAATATGGAGAGGCACAAGTAAAGCAATAACAAAAGGTAGATTCATTCATTATAAACCCAATAGTGGGCTATATACCTATTTCCGCGTATTAAATGAGGAAATGCTAATGATAGTAATTAACAATAATGAAAAGGCGAGCTACCTTGATACAACAAGATATAGCGATGTTTTAAAAGATAAAAAAAAGGCAATAGGTGTTTTTGATAAAAAAGAATACAAGCTCGGTAAAAAAATGAGAGTTCCTCAAAAAAGTGCTATTGTTATGGATATCTACTGATATTATAATTACCATTAATACGTATTTTAATACACATGAGGTGAAGAAAATGAAACGAATCTTTTTTATTTATTGGCTAATGTTTTTTGATATTTCCCATATATATGGTTCCACTAATTCTAATTTGAATACAATGGTTAATAGTGATGTTGTTTTGACTCTTGTAGACCAGAGTAATGGTTTTCAGGATATCAGATTTAAAGGCTCATTTTCAAACTGGGCTGTTGTACAGGGTTACGATGATGGAACAAATGGGGATACTACAGCGAATGATGGTGTCTGGACTGTGGTCCTAGAAAATTTATCAGGGCCAAATTCATATGAATGGGGTGTCATCAATACCGAGAATGGAAACGGATCTGCATGTGAATCTTGTGACGGAAGCGATGGTTGGGGAACATGGCTTCTGGATATTATTGGTTTAACTAATCGAGAATTTACGATTCAAGACGATGGAACAATAACCGGAGCCACTAGGATTATCATCCCTTACCAGGGAGGTCAAATAACAAAAACCGTTCTTTTTACTGTTGATATGACTGAGTGGTTAGATGAAGAGGGAGCCACGGGGATGAAAATCTTTAGTGTGTCAAATGGTGATCAGATGCAAGTCAGAGGCTCTTTTAATGGGTGGAACTGTGATGATCCCTCTAGCTGTCAAATGACTCGTACACCTGGAACAAATTTATTTAGCCTTGTGGCAGATATAACAGGATTTCCAGATGCTGATAACGAATATAAATATTACATGGAACTTAGTGATTTAACCTTGCAAGATCTTGAATCAGAATATGGAACCATATTTGACGGTATAGGCTGGGA
>CAZPIF010000122.1:0-5009 GCA_964586565.1 uncultured bacterium | reverse complement strand
GCTGTCTCTACACCGTTTACAAGATGAAGAAAATCTTCTAAAACTATCTTTATTTTTAAACTATCTTTTACCAAATGAAGCTCAACGAACTCAGTTTTTACATCAATACATCCCTGAAGTTTATTAAGATAGCGGTTAAATAACTTAAACTGGCATGGATTCATTTTCATTTTTACATTGCAGAACTCGATCTTAATTCTGCGATCTGATTCTAAAAAAAATATTGAGATTGGTTCCACATTATACAACTGCAACATAATTATTCCTTTTTGTATAATATATTTTAAAGCTATTGAGACTAAATCTCAATATTAAAATTCAGCTTTTTTCCTAAAAAATTGATTTTGAGGAAAAGGATATATTACGCTAGCTCTTTTAGTAAATATGGAGCAAAATAAGTAAAAATTCCATCTGCACCTGATCTCTTAAAACATAACATTGATTCAAATATCGATTCTTTTTTATTTAAAAAACCATTCTCAATTGCAGAAGTCAACATTGAATATTCTCCAGATACTTGATATACAAACGTCGGTATACCAAATTGATCTTTTGCTCTAGATACTATATCAAGATAAGGTAATCCCGGTTTGACCATAATCATATCAGCCCCTTCTGCGATATCAATCGCAATTTCATGCATAGCCTCATTTGAATTAGCATAGTCTAATTGATATGAATCCTTATTTTCAGGTTTTGTCAGTTTCTCAGAGCTAATTGCATTACGAAATGGTCCATAGAAAGAAGAAGCATATTTTGCTGCGTATGACATTATCAAAGTATTCTCAAAATTGTTTTTTTCTAAAATATTTCTTATTGATTCTACTCTACCGTCCATCATATCTGATGGAGCTAGTATATCACAACCAGCATTTGCATAAATCAAGGCTTGCTCATCCAATTTTTTTAAAGTCAAATCATTATGCACAATACCATCTACAACCACGCCATCATGACCATGACTTGTAAAAGGATCTAATGCAATATCACAAATAATCCCCAGCGAAGGAAATTCATTTTTTATAGATTTAATTGCTCTACATATAAGATTATTTGAATCAAGAGCCAATGAACCATCATTATCTCTTAGATCAGATGCAATATTTGGAAATAATGCAATTGAATTAAGCCCTAAAGAAATTAGACCTTCCAATTCTATGATTAGCTTATCTATCGAATAACGATAAACATTAGGCATGGCATCAATCTTCTCCTTAGTTTTTGTACCTTCAATAATAAAAACAGGCCAAATAATATCATCTACTGAAAAACTATTTTCAGAAATCAGTCTTCTTGAAAAAGATTTCATACGATTTCTTCTCATTCTCGTTAACGGGAATTTTCTTTTAGGACTAGTCATATTTAACTCAAAACAATTCTGGTTTTATTATAACAAAAATAAGGATGAAAAACATTATTAAAAATGGTATCTCATTTATTAATCGATAATATTTTGATGATTTAAGATTTAAATCATTTGAAAAGCTTTTAAGATATCGAGCAAGGTTTATATGATATAGAGTTAACAAAATAACAAAGAAAAACTTAAGTAATAGCCATGAATAAATTCCTAAAACATGCGCTAAATACAAACCAGTTATCCATACAATAATAGCTGAAGGATGCATAATATAGTAATAAAGCCTTCTCTCCATAATCTTGAAAACTTCTGAAGCATCTCTCGATGTATTATCGAGTGAATGGTAGACAAATATTCTAGGTAAATATAAAAGTCCAGCCATCCATGCCACCACAAACATGACATGAAATACTTTCACCCAAAGATAAACATTCCCCATCCCCTACTTCCATCTTGCAAGAGGCGGTAATGACATTAATATTGCTTCTGTATTACCTCCTGTTTCTAAACCAAATTTCGTGCCTCTATCATACAAAAGATTAAATTCTACATATCGTCCTCTTTTTATAAGTTGTAGCTCTTTATCAGATTTAGTCCAACTCAAGTCTTTATAGGATGATATTATTTTATCAACATAATTATGAAAAAATTTTCCAACATCTTTAACATACAAAAAATCAGCATTTGGATCATCACTAGAAAGATAATCAAAAAATATTCCACCAATACCTCTTGGCTCATTTCTATGTTTAATAAAAAAGTAATCATCACACCATTTTTTATGCTTTGGGTAGTAAGATTTATCATGCAAATCACACATTGACTTTAAAGAATTATGGAATATTTTTGTTTCTTTGCTGTATTCTAAGCAAGGTGTTATATCCATACCTCCACCAAACCAGGATTTTGTTGTAGAAAGATAACGAGTATTAAAATGCATCGACGGAATGTTTGGATTTTTAGGATGCAGCACCACACTTATCCCTGTTGCCCAGTATGATGGGTCTTTTTCTGCACCTGGTATTCTTTTTTGCATTTTATCAGAAAATTTACCTGAGACCGTAGAAATATTTACTCCACCTTTTTCAATTGTACTTCCTTCTATCTTACTCATTAACCCACCACCTTCACCAGAGTGGTCCCATTTTTTTTCATCAAAAGATACAGTATCATATGATTCTATAGTTGTAATCAATTGTTTTCTTAGCTTTTTAAACCAATTTTTTGCTTTATCTTTCAAGATATCCATCCAAATAAATTTTCATCCAATATATTTTTGATAAGTTTTATGTGGTCCTTTCCATTATTGAGGCATGGAACATAAATAAGTTCTTCACCACCATACTCTTGAAAAAGTTTGCTATATTGGATTTGTATCTCTTCAAGTGTTTCAAGGCAGTCAACACTAAACCCTGGTGAAATAACATGTAATTTTTTTATACCATCCTTAGCATACCTAACTATTTCTTCATCAATATATGGTTTCAGCCACTCCTCTCTGCCAAATCTAGATTGAAAAGCAAGCGAATGTTGGTGTGGATCTAATTTAAGTTTTTCTGCAATTAGTCTAGCAGTTTTATGGCAAAAACAATAATAGGGATCACCCTCCTTTAAATAACGATAAGGCATTCCGTGAAAACTGAAAATAATTTTTTCAATCTGATTAGTATTTGATATTGATGATTTAATCATGTCACACAACGCTAGTATATAATCTGCTCTATCATGATATCCATTAATAAATCTTAGGTTCGGTACCCATGGCCATTTAGAAAAAACCCTTGATATTTCATCAAGAGTACTTGAGTTAGTTGGTGAACCCGCTTGAGGATAAAGTGGTAAGACAAGAATTTTGAATATATTTTTATTTTTAAATTTTTCAAGAGCACTTTCGATAGAAGGATTGCCGTAACGCATACCGAGCTCAATTGTTACATTATCATTTTTGAATAACCTATCTAAATCATCAACAATATCAATCATATTTTTTAGTAATGGTGAGCCATGCTCGGTCCATATTTTTTTATATAATCTAGCAGATTTTTTTGGTCTAATATTTAATATTATTCCGTAAAGAATTAATTTCCAAAGTATAGGATTATAATCTACTACCCTCCTATCAGATAAAAATTGCTTCAAGTATTTTTTAAGACTTTTTTTATTTGGATTATCGGGAGTACCCAGATTGGTAATAAGGATACCAATTTTTTTTGAAAAATTTTGATCAAATCCTTCCATTATTAATATTTACTAAAAAATTCTTGTCTAATATTATCGACAAAATGCTTGACATTTTTTTCTGGTGTTTTTGGTAAAACACCATGACTTAAACTACAAATCCAGCCAGACCTTTGGATATTATTCAACTCTTTCATCTTTTGAGTAAACAGGTTGAAATCATTTAGGTATTGATTATGTGGCTTTAAAATTGAATTAGGAGAAAAATTACCCTGAATAAAGAAATCACCTCTTGATTTTAAAAAGGTATTTAAACCGCTTTCAGCTGAGAATACTACCCCTGCAAGTTTTAAATCATTGATCTGTGAAGTTTTTTGTTTGTAAAAACATTGATTTTTTGAAAAATATGCTAATTTTTTCTTATTTGGTAAAAATAGTTCATTTTTTAGTGCTTCTAGATACCTATTTAAATAGTAGTTTTCATCTAACTGTTTACTGTTTGTATCAAAAACATAAACTATCTCAGCTCCTGCATCGAATTGCATTTGTATATTTTTTCGCAAAAGAGGCATAATTTGATCATATAATATTTTTTCGATAAATGCTTCGCTATTAGATATATCAAAACTTTCTAAATGCTTAATATTCAACCCATAGGAAAGAATTGTCCAAGGGCCACCAACAAAACCAACAAGACTCTTATTTGGTTGGAGAGAATTTCTTGTTAGAGATAATGCTTCAGCCTGAAAAAAAAGTTTTTCTTCAACAAGCTCTTCACTTATAGATTTCTTTTCATCCCCTTTTTGTAAATAATTACCAAAAGTTGGACCTGGATTATAACTAAGCTCTAATCCAAATAGTTCAAGGGGGAATAAAATATCACTGAATAGAATTGCTACATCATAATCAAAATCTGATATTGGTCCGCATGCAACTTCAGCTGCCAATTCTGGATTTTTACACAATTCTTCAAACGAATATTTTTTTCTTAAACGTTGATAATGAGAATGATATCTACCAGCCTGTCTCATAAACCATATGGGAGGTATGTTCTGAGGAATACCCATTAATGCGTTATTAAATTTTTTATTCATCAAATAGTCAACTTATTGTTTGTGATGTTCTAGCCAATGTTCATATGAAAAATAACAACTTATATGCTTTGATTTTGGTATGTTTTTTTTCAAAAATTCATATGTCCTACCAAGGCCACAACTGTGGTTACCATTTATTATTTCAGGATAATATTCTAATGCTTTTTGGAATTGTAGTGGACTCATCCAAAAAAAATCTGACCTTTTATCCAGATTTAGATTTTTGATTACATTTTTATCAAATTCTAATTCATATTGCGGAATAATTTCATAATTTTCTGAGGTCGCATCTCTATGAGTTAATTTATATTTTTTTAGTGCACTATGTGTTAGGCTTCCAATATCCACACCAATATCTTCACCCATATTATCGAGAG
>CAZPIF010000121.1:0-5010 GCA_964586565.1 uncultured bacterium | reverse complement strand
AACTAGGTGGGAAGTAACCCGATTCGTAAAAATATCTTTTGCATTTACAAATTTAATCGTGATACTATGTGGTATTCCTCTTGTTGTATTAAAAGAAAGCAATAGCCTTTCATTTGGTGCTGGAGCTAGTGTTTTTGTAATATTTGGATATTATGCGTTAATTAAATTTGGACAATCACTAGGTTACAAGGGAATTATTGGTCCTCTAGCATCTGCATGGCTAGGTAATGTTATATTTATTTTAATTGGAATTTTTTTATTACTAAAGGCAAGAACATAACTATACTATTTTGGCTTTGGCAAAGGACCTTCTTTATCTTGTTTTTTAGGATCTTTTTCCTTGCCAAGTATTGTAATGCCAAATGATAGGTTAAACCCTTTCATAGTATGCAACCACAAGCCATTTCGAAATGCAAAACCAAAATCAAACATTATCATATTTTTTCGAACACCAAAACCCATTCCTAATTCTTTTAAGTCTCCACCACCCCAACCAAATCCAATTCTCATTGGCATTGTAGGAATACGAGTCCATTCAGTAGCAATTGACCATTTCCATTGCTTCCTAGCGTAAAATCTATCCTCAAACCCCGCTACCAGATCAGAGGCAATTAAGAAGTTATTTAACTTCCTTGATAAACCAAGTCTAAATGTAGCTGGTACTCGAGTAACAAAATTTTGAGGGTTTTTTGGAACAAAGAACCTTGTTTCATTAGTAAACAAGGAATCCTGACTAAGTTTGTCTGCTCGTATCGTATCAATTGTAAAAGTATAAAGAATTGATTCATTAGCATTCAAAGTACTATCTCCCCATGTAAAAGGATAAAAACTTGAAGTTAGAGGATTTATACTGCCAGTACTACTTTCTCCACCTTGCTGCCAACGTATTGTACCAAAAAGGTTAATTATTGATAATCCAAATTGCCAACCTTTATAGGGTCTTGAGACTACTCCAACATCAAAACCAAAACCAGAACCACCAACACCCTGCCTAAGAATGTATTTTCCTGACCCATATATACCTAAATCATCAGTTATTAAGTTGGATGATGATGAATCTTCATCTACTCCCAGATAAAATAAACCTTGTAAATATTTTGCGGTAACACCCCACGACATTGATTTAAACGGAATACCAAATGAAAATCCATACTCATTGAGGCCTACTATCTCATAATTTAATTCAATGTCCAAATTTTCTTTTTGTCCATTTCCATAGAAAATTAGCTCCAAAAGTCCGATGGGGAGTCTATAATTTTGCAGTATAACATTATTTGCAGAGAATGCTTTGTTACCTTTTGAAATATTAAGTAGAGGAATTGGCATATGTGTATCCATAAAAAATGCCATACCATCTGCATCTCTAAGCTCATTAAATAAATTATTCTTTTCCTTTGTATCAAGTGTGTCTCCACTGTACATGGCTACATTTTGAATAGAAAAAAAGTTTCCAACTAATCCAAAATCAAGTTGAAAACCTTGTATCATAAATGGTCTATTTTGCTGAAGACCAATCAACCCCGGGTTATATCCTACACTGAATATTCCTTCCGCAATTGTAGTATAAGCACCAGCAATTGAAACAACACGGGGATCACGTTTTGTTTGCGCACTAATTAAAGTGATAAATATTAAAAATATATATAAAATTCTATTCATTATTTAATTGAACTAATTTTTTGCTTAGAACTTGTTTTACTAAAAAAACTTGCTGGCTCCCTAAGTTTTATATAATAACCATTTATATCACAAGACTCTCCATTTGATGCTATTATTTTTATTCTCAAAGAATCTGTAGATGCCAGTCCACTTCCACTCAAATTCCATTCATATTCCAATAAATTATCTACATCCCTTTCAATCAATACCCAATTATCCGTTCCTTTACAAAAAGAAGGTTTATAAGTACTTGTATCCCCTGTTACAGAATAATATAAATCAATGGTTTCTTCACTTGAGCCAAGGGATTTCCAAGTGATTGTACAGGTTTCATTAGTGTAAAATGTTTCACCTCCATTTGGATATGTCAATATCAGTTCATTTTCTGGAGAACCAAAAGCACCTGAGCTACTTAGCGTAAATGTTATAAATGAGCTAATATCTAAATAATCATCTGTAGAAATAAAAACCCCTCTATCTCCAGTACCTGGTAGAAAAAACCTAGGCATTGTATAAACAGTATCTATTCCAGTTATTAAAAAAATTTGCGAAGTATCAATTGTACTGGGATAGACACTAGTACCAGGTAAAGCAACCATTCCCTCAGGATAACCAGATGTATCATTTGCACTATAAAATGATTCAGGGTCTGGTAATACAAATTTAAATAATGTATCAACATAAGTAAAAATTGTGTCAGTGCCTGATCCATTTGATCGAATAATATATGGCAAACCATCAATACATTCAGAGTAGTCTGTCATTAAACTAAATATATAAATATCACTACTATCAAGAGCTAGATCATCACATTTTCTAACAATATAGAGACTATCCCCTAATTCTAGAATTGATTGAGCAACTAAAGTATCTCGAAACAAGTTAAGTTGCTCGCGAGATGTATCGGTAGGAAACTGTGAATAATTACTTAAAAGGATTGAAACCTCAGCACCAAAGGGTAATGCGTTTGTTATGGTTGACACCAGACTTGTTTCTAACAAACTATTTCGTATCTTATAACTTGTTTCATGTGGAAATGGTGCAATTGGTGTAGGAGTACCACCCATAAAAGCCATAGGTGATAATTGAAGTACAAATGGTATCGTAACTTTAAATCCACCTGCAATGGCTTTATCAGCAGTAATAGCACCTCTTCCATCAACTTTTACTTCTGGATCTATAATTAATTTTTCTGGGTTAGATGCAAGCAAATCAATAATTGTAGAACAAGTATCACATGGTGGTATAAATATTGTAGTATCGGGAAGACTATCATTAACTAATTGAAAAATATCAATTGTAGTACCAAGTTTATTTAGCGTTATTATTGTCATAGATGTATCAGTATCAGCACTACCAAATGGAGGATATCCAATTTTTGGAATATCCACTGGAAGATAAGTTAATTCACCTAATGAATTGTAAGCATTAAAGTCCATTTTCATCTCAATTGGTAATTCTATTTGATTTTTAAATATCAATTGAATCATTGCCTCTGTTGGAATAGCACCTGTAAACCCGGGAGGGAATTCTTGTTCAGTTGGTTCAGCAGGCATTTCCATAAAAAGGTCTGCTCCAATAGATGAAAAAGATAGCTGATCTAGTTGCATATTCATTGTGAACTCACCCAGTGGATTACCATCAAATGGTATTGATGCTTTTTGTTCAGGAATTGTAATATCTAACACAAGATCAAAACTTTTAAATGCACTATCAGGCCATCCATCACCATCATTATCACCTTCAATACTTTGAAGACTATAACCTCTCATATCAAAAGTTTTATTGATAAAAACACCTTTTTTTAATACAGTATCAATCTTTACAGAATCTTTACCAGGCGTGGGGGAGAAATTCTTAAAATTCATTAGAAAATTCATATCAAAAGGAAACGTACTCGCTAGATTACTAATAATTAATTTGTTTTCATTTAATGCAGCGCCATCATTTCTTAAGATATTCCTATAAATTTCCATTCTGCTTATACCCTGTTCTTCCATATTCATCTCAGGTAATTCCATAGGAGGCATCTCAATACCATCTGACATTGAATAGTTGTTAGTGGTTACATCTATACTGTCAATCCCAGCCATTTGAAATTGTAGCTTAAAATCAATGTAAAGAGATCCAGGCGGTATTGTAACAAAGTCAGTTGCTGAGGCTAGAGACATTTGGGTAGCCAGTTTTAAATAATTAGTTAATCCTTTTCCTGATAAATCTGTGGTATCTGCATATGTCTGACCATATGTAAGAACAGGCATTAAATCATGATTTGCAAGTGTATCAGTTAATATTGCCGCAATATTTCCAGTAACCATTTCTGAATAAACATTTAGATTAGTAGGAATGTTGTTTTTAAATGATGTCATATACGTACTATTTGATTCATGACTTTTTATAATCAACGTATCTACACTTGCTATAATAGGAGGATCATCTATACTGATTTTATCAAGACCAAGAGTGTCTACCCTATCTAGCAATGGAGCTAATAAACCCATTGCTGAATCAAATAATGCAACTATAAGAGAATTATAATGTTCTGCAGACATCACTTTAGTTTCTGTAGTGGGAAATGAAAAGGGTGTAACATCGGCAATCCATATAGTCGTATCGATTGTAATATCTTCTCCTGTAAAAGGATCAGTACCTACAACTATAGTAGTATCAATGGTATAATCTGTAGTATCAGGATATATTTCTTGATCATATGCTACAACATTAATTCTTTCATTAATCAAAATTGCCGGTAGAGTTGGCAATAAAGAATTATCCATTCCAGCAATTTCACCTGATGATATTTGCTGATTCAAACCTAATGGAACTGATGGAAGGCCTGGCAAAACTGTAGCAGGCATATCTCCTTCTTGTACTATTTTAAAACCTAGAGAATCATCCGTATTAAAAATACCAGCTGTACTATCGGAGATATCCGTCATTTGATAACGTGTTTGCACCAAAGGTATTTTTAGATCTAAATACCATGTGGGCATCTCAAACTTCTCAGGAATATCAAAATCACAAGCAATATTTGTTAATACAAATCCTATAAAAACAATATGCTTGATCCCTCTTTTCCAGTGTATTAGAGTATCTCTCGGGTTTACCATTTTATTAAGCCAATTGTATTAGACTTCCGCACCCAAATTTGTAGAATTATTACGATAGATACAAAAAGAAAAGACCCTACATAATAATATAAGATAATATGTTGTTTATATTGTACTTACGTTAATATCTATAATGATCAGGCTTATATGGACCATCCTTTGATACTCCAATATAGTCTGCCTGCTCATCTGTCAATTCAGTTAAAACAACACTAAGATGATTCAAATGTAAACGAGCCAC
>CAZPIF010000120.1:0-5055 GCA_964586565.1 uncultured bacterium | reverse complement strand
GTCCAAACTATTTCTATCCCTTCTTACTATTGTGACATATTCTTCAATCTCACCGTTAACAACAATGGTTGTATCCCAAGTTACTGGAACATCCTTAATAAATTGAAATGCGGGACTCTCCTCATAATTTTCAATGAAATCAGCTGCCATCTGTAATGGACTATGTATTACAACATAAAGTCCAAGTTGTTTTGCCAAAGTTGTGCTAACTCTTTGAAAATCTATACTTTTATAACCTCTAATAAAATCTGGGTTTTTATTTTTTAAATCCTGGAAAGGAATATTTATTATGTTTTGTCCACTTAAAGAACCATTTTGATTAACATTTAATCGTCTATTATCTTTGTTACCAAGCGTCTGTGGTATCCATATATTAAACTTAGAAATACTAGGATTATCGGCTACAATACCCCACTCCCATTCTCCAATCTGAAAATTCTCATCTATAGTCCAAGTATTTACTTTTTTACCATTATCTATACTAGCTGTAAGGCTCATGTTTTTCTCAAGCCAGATTGATTCACTGCTTTTAAACCTAAAATTCTCATACCCATTGCCACTGTCAACCACTGTAATAGTTATTGAATGTTCGTCGAGATTTGCTTTATCAATATTTTTATATAATACATCAAATATTCCAGGGGTAAAATCCATTGGAGCATTTAACAACCTAGTAAATGGTAGAATAAGAGTATGATTAGGAGGGTTACCGCCTGGCCATGCATTATATTCATTGCCCCTTGCCCCCTCTCTTGTTAGCATATTTGGGAATGTTCTTCTTTCACCAGTATCTTTAATTGGTTCATGAAAGTTAACACCAAGTTTATACTTAAGAGCTTTTTCTAAAACCGATCTGAAATAGTTTACACCATATTGACCATAATGAAGTTCAGATTTATCTAACTTAGACCCCACATGTCCAATTTTCACATTTTTCACACCTAATTCATTTAACATAAAAAAAGCTGAATCAATCTGGTTAAGGTAATTTTTTGTATTTGCCATTGTCTCATGGTATGCCTGAACTGAGATATTTTTGGATTGTGCATATTTTTGGATCTTTTTTATATCAAAATCTGGAGTTGATTTAGTAAAACTCACAGTAACAGAATCCTTTGGAAATAAACTTTCCCAACCTGATGCCCATCCTTCAATTAATACTTCATCAAAACCATGTTCAGAAGCAAAATCTATATATTCTACGCTTCGTTCATTAGTAGCACCATGTCTGAATCCTTCTTCCCAGGTCCATTTTCCAATTATCATTCCCCACCAAATACCTATATACTTTGCAGGCTTAACCCAAGATGCATCTTCTATAACGCTGGGTTTATTACAGTTTAAAGTAAGATTCGAACTAATTAAATCTTTTGCTTTATCTACTATAATTATTGTTCTCCAGGGAGTTTCAAAAGGTAGTTTTGTTCTAACTTTATCCCCATTCGCCCATGGAGCTAAATCACATATCAAAGTATTTTTATCACTTAATAGTTGCATACTAGAATAGTTAATTAATGAAGCCTCATGGATACTTAGATGCATACCATTTTTATATTTAATCGTAATAGGAGTATGCGATGTATCCATATCAGAAACAGTAGACTTAGTGTATAAGTGTTCATATCTATTATCTGTATACGCAGGTGTCGACCATAAATCAGCGTCCTCAACCAATCTGAATTGTGTGATCTCATCTGTAATAATGATACTATCCTTACTACTGGAAACACTCTTAATGTTATATCTAAATGCTATACCATCATTAAAAGCACGAAATACCAGACTACCAGTCACATTATTGCCATTATCTTCAAAAACTATCTCCGCTTCATTATAATTGTTTTTTACTTTTCTTGTTTCTCCCCATGGTAATTCCCATACACTACTATGAGATATGTTATTTACCATTTTTATTTTTTGGCGATTAGGAAATTTTTGACCATTTTTAAATATTAAACCCAGGTTTGATTCTTCAATCACAATTTGGTCATCAAAAGCAACACTATATTTAGTTTCATCGTTATAATTTTTTACAGATATTTGAATTTTTCCATCAGGTGAATCAATTAAAACAGAATCATTATTACTTGCACATCCCCAGAAAATGAAGCCAATAAATAATATTGATGAAAAAAATTTATACATAAATAATTTTACCGATGAATTCCTAAACTTAAAGCCAACTCTATTTTGTAATTATTAAATATTTGATACTAAACTAATTCTAATGCGACTTTAGAAACTAATTCTTTAACATTTTTGTAGCACTTTGGTAAGGAAATATGGCTACTAACCTCAGGCTCATCAACTATATTCCAATATTCTATATCTAATTTTTTTAATCTAGGATTTGATTCTACCATGGGCCTGTGCTCATCCTCATCCATACAGATTACTTTATCATATTCAGATAAATCTAGATTATTTACATGAATTGATAATTCATCTTTCCTTAGTGGAGAGATATGAAATTTTTGCAGTTGATCTAGTGCAGGATAATAAATTTTCCTTAAGGTATATTGCCCAACCATTAATCCAGCAGAAAAAGCTTGAGTTGGTAAATTTCTTTCTTTAGTTAGATGATTGTAAACCTCTTGACTGAACCTACTTCTGAAAATGTTTGCGGTACAAACAAATAAAATATTTTTCATTTTTTCTTATAATTTTAAATTTTATCTTGTTTTATATTTGACTTTAGAATTTTTTATTTAATTTTTTACATTAATATTTAAAAAATCAAGAATATATCTCAATCAATCTTTTCTTAAGGTCAGCGAGATCGCTAAAGGTTTCTTCTGAACATGAAAAAATCCAGGAGCTTAGGTCATCTATAGGTAAATCATTTATAAGATAAACAGGCTTCCCTAACCAATAAGCCAGTGTGACCTCCCCATGCGTGCCCCCACCTTTAAAAACAGACTTATCCCATTTTACAATTAAATAATCAACCTGGTGAACCACAGCATTTAAATCCAGCTTAATGATTTTTCTAATTATATTTTTATACTCAGTAGGGTTCTCTACTTTCATTGCCCTAAAATCATCATCCGCATGGTTCTTTATAATATCTTTAGTCTCTAGTACAGGATTAAATACATCATGATTTAGGTTGTTCCTCAACCATTCAGTAATCAAAATTCTCCAATCAGCACCATCGTTATGTGCATTTTCAATCGGTCCAGATAAATACGCAATCATTTTTAAACCTTTTTATAAATCTACTATTATTTTGTGAAAAAAAGCCCCATGAATCTGAGAATAATATCCTCAACAATTACACTTTAATCATTTATTTGAGAAGGTATAAATACCTGGAATCTTATTGTACCTGCCATAAAATATATGGTAAACCCCATGATTACATCAACTACCCCTTTAATTAAAGTTACAAGATTGAGCTTGATGTCTCGTTATTTTTAAAAAGTAATACTTGCTGATTCTTGTCTTCTATGAAAAAAACCTGAGATATTTTCCCAGTATAAAATATCTAGATTATGATTTCCAGATTCACCAAATAAACCATCAGCAACTAGGTCAATATCCCCATCTTGATCAATGTCACTTAAGTACAGCCACTTTACCCAAAAATCATTGGCGGAAGTACTGTATTCGTCAACATATCGATCTGTTGAATCAACAAAAGTATTTTCGTTCTCAAGTTGTAATAAAATTTTTAGACTATGGCCATTATAACTATTTAGGTTATTTAATAGAAGGATGTCTTTTTTACCATCTTGATTAAAATCAAAAAAGTTAATATCCATAGGTGCCAAGTTATCATTAACAAAATCATGAAAATCAATATTGTTTGTAAAATCAAATTCTCCTAGCTCATTACCTAAAACTGCATAAAGCTCATTACCCGCTGTTAAAAATAAATCAATGTTATTATCAGCATTTATATCAAATAATTCAACTTCATAGAAATTTTTTCCTTCAAAATTCGTAAACATTGCATTATTCAAATTAAAGGAATTATTTCCAAAGTTTTGATATAGTATTGGATGAGGATCAATTATAGCGCTCCAACCAGAAAATGCAATAATATCAACATATCCATTTTTATCTACATCAGCAGCAGCTCCTCCATGGAAGAAACCTATATCATCAGAAAGGAATCGATAATCTTTTGTTGTTGGATAAAAAATGCCAATTGAATCTCCAGGAAACGGGTATGCATCATACCCATGGGAAAAAAGTATAATTTCATTTCTTCCATCATTATTAATATCAGATAATATTTGCTTGCGAACTTGATGTAAGCCAAAAGTAGCATAATAATCATTCGGATCATAAGTACCTTGTGGCGTTTGTATGATGTTATCAACATTTTCACTATACATATGTATTCCAGCCATATCCGATGGCCAAGGATGTTTGTAGTAATATTGCCATAGGTCTAGTGCCCCATCATCATTTAAATCAGCATATATATAGCCACCAATTTCCCCAGTCCATGTACTATCACAACACTGATTATTCCATACGGGCCTAATAGAACCATCATCTTGGGCAAAGTGTGCATATGTTGAGTATTTTATGTTAAAATAGTTGAATTCTTTATTTGTTATATACCATGAGGTGTTTTTATTCAGGTCGGAATAATTATCCATCATGCTTAATGGATATACATGTTTTGTAAAATTAGCTTGAATAGTTTTATCCGAATATATTACTATAGTTTTTGGATTTTTATTGCCAGACTCATCTCCAGACCAACTATGAAAATAGTATCCCTCAGCTGGAACAGCCGTTAAGGTTATACTAGCACCATTATCAAATGAATTATCATCCAATCCAGTCACGACTCCACCCTCAGCAGGAATAACCTCTACAGTAAGAGTAAAACTCGATTGTTTTGGAGCATCACAATTCCATTGAGACAGACTGACTGATAAAATAATTATAATTTTGTTAAAACAAATACGTTCTTTTAAAAATTTGCAAGATTTAAATGTCATGGGTAAAAATGTTTGAGATTAATTTCGTTTACTATACCAAAATACAAACGGTAAGCATACAAAATACATCAAAATACCATACACTCCAGATGGT
>CAZPIF010000119.1:0-5080 GCA_964586565.1 uncultured bacterium | reverse complement strand
TCATCCATTTTTTCTAAAGCATCAAATATTTGTGCGCCTAATGTATCCTTATTTTCGCTCGAGAATGGTAGAATTTTTTTTATTAACATTCTTGGGTTTAGTAAATTTGGTTTATCAAGCTCCCAGAAAACAACGAGGTTGACCTTATCTTTAAATTTATTTGTCTCCCATTTGCTCAAAATAATAGATTTTTTCAATCTCCTACTATTTACGATATCGGGTATGTTGAAGGTTTGGCTATTGTTGACACCACCAAGCCCAAAACTCTCTGCGATACCTTGTAAATTATTCATCATATTTCCAGATTCAACTAATGTTCCTGCTGGATAAACAGTGATTTTTGATTCGTAATATGGGGTTGCTAAAATACTATATAGCATAAATGACAGAGTAATGAAGAAAGTCCATTTTAGTATAAATGTTTTCTTTTTAGACAACATTTGAATTAATGATTCTATATCTAAATCAATACTAATTTTTTGATTGAAATCATTTTTATTAGAATTATTAGATATTAATCCACGTTTTTTCAATTCAGCAATTCTATTCCTAAGTGTTTTCTCTGTTAGTTTATTTGCTTTAGCGATTTTTGATCTTTCTTTAGGGTTTGTCACTATCTCTGGATTTTCTGAGATAAGGCTAAGAATCTTTTGCTCGTGTGGGGTGAGTTTCATTTTTTAATTAATTATTTCCTATCGCATTTTGAATTACTACAATCAAGGCAGCAGCATTTCCTAATGTTGTTAATATATCTTTAAATACTATCCATTTATTATATTCAATCTGTTCAGGAATAAAAATAGTATCACCATTCTCAATTGATACATTACGATTATAGCGAAGTCGTTGTCCTGTACCTGCTTTGATGATAAACTTTTTTTTAGTTGCGGTTTTAGTTACTCCTCCAGCAAGGTCAATATATTTTGAAAATGAAATGTTTTCTTTATATGGATATCGACCAGGTTTTAATACTGCACCAAGTACTTCTATAAAATCAAAATTTTCTGGGATTATAATTTCATCATTTTTTGTTATATTGAGATTTAATAGAGAATTGGTATGCTTTAGAGATGTTGATTCTATAGTACCTTTTTTAGTAAGCATTCGTGCCTTGATATAGGCTTTTTCTTCTGCTGATCTATTTTGCTCAGGTATAATTAAAATTCGATTTTTTTCACGATCAGGTATAATCGAGATTGATTTATTGTTAATAAATATTTTTTTTTTATCTGCTCTATTAGTATAACCACCAGCTTTTTCTAAAATATCTCCAATTTTAGTTTTGCCAGCATCTATAGCATAAAGGCCTGGGTAGTTTACTTCTCCTGAAATATTCACAATTTCCTGACGCTTATAATCTTTTTCATATCTAACCATAATGTGGTCTTCAGGATTTAGAATCAAGTTTTTTGATTCAGAGAGATTAGTTAAAAATGTATTTTTTTCTTTTGCTGTGGTAAATCTTGTTATCTCAATCTTATTTGGGTCTGCATCTGGCCTTAGACCACCAGAGAGTCTGATAATTTTAAATAATGTTTCATTTTTTTTAAACTCATAATCACCAGGAATTTTCACTCCTCCAAATATGCCAACAGTATGCTCCAATAATGGGATGAATAGAATATCACCTTGATGAATTAAAGGATTATTTTCGTTGTTGCCATTTGAACCAAATGCTGAAAGATCAACCGTTGTACTATCATTTCCTCTAATTAGAATTATATTTCTTTTTGATAATCTTGGATATTTAATTAAATCATTTTTTTGAATATTATTTTCAGCTCCTTCAGTTGATAAAAATCCAGAAGCATCTTTAGTATGTTTTTTATCAGTATTATTTTTTTGATTGTTGTCAATCATTTTATGGTAGACATCTGATACTCTAGAAACTGATGTTACATTGTAATATCCTGGATTTTGTAATTGACCAATAACTTTTATTTTGAATTCACGCATCTCTGATAATTGTATATGAACTTGGGCAGTAGGATTTAATTTATAAACTTTATTTCTTTGAACTTTTATTGCAGATTTCAGAGAAAGACCATTAACCTTGACTAGTCCTAGTGATGGAATTAATATATTTCCTGTTGGTGAAACTGTTAGTGAATGTAAGGAAATATCATCGCTAGATATGATATTCATTCTAAATACATCGCCCGGGCCTACAATATATTTATCCTGATCTATAGGAATTTCAAGAATATTACTGTCTTTTTGTTGCTTAATTTCCTGATCAATATTTGAATTTTTAGAGCTAGAAGTAATTCTATTTTGCATATTCCGAAGTGAATTGATATCTAGGGTCTGTGATATAATTACACCAGACAATATAAATATTGTTAATATTTTTTTCATTTTATTATGGAAAATTATTCGTCGAGGGCTCGACTTATGCCAAGTCCTTACTATCAATTGGACATTTGTCCTACATTTTTTGCCTTTATTTAGTTAACTGGGCGCAATTTATATCGATAGTAATCCTTGTGTTTGTGCACAAAGTTATTTTTAAATATAATTTATTCCAAATATTTTATTGCCCGGGCAACATAAAAACAATTCTAAGATTCTATAAAGAATAGTAATGGAACAATATTAAAAATAAATTTATGTATTAATAATTGGTGATTTAGAATGATATCCGTAAAAAAAATCAGAGAAGATTTTCAAACCTGCAAAGATAAATTATTATTAAAGCAAGACAAAACAGACCTTGAGCAAATATTGGAACTTGATAAGAATCTACGTGAATTGAAAACTAACTCTAGCTTAATGAGAGCAAAAAGAAATACTGCATCAGAAATGATTGGTAAAACAAAAAAAAGAGGTGGTGATGTTTCAGATGCTGTACGAGAAACACGCCAGTTAGGTGACAGTTTAAAGCTACTTGAAAATGAACTGAAAGAAAAATTAGACATTTTGGAAAAATATCTATATAGAATACCAAATTTACCTCATGATAGTGTGCCATCTGGAAAGAATGAAACAGATAATGTAGTAGTAAGGACTTGGGGAAATAAGCCTGAGTTTAATTTTAAAACTATAACACACATAGAGCTAGGTGAAAAAAATGAACTTTTTGATTTTGAAAGAGCTGCGAAACTTTCAGGAAGTGGTTTTTCATTATATACGGGCAAAGGAGCAAAACTAGAGAGATCTTTAATTAATTTTATGATAGATCACCATGAGAAAAATTTTGGTTATAAGGAAGTATTACCTTCAGTATTGATGACAAAAGAATCTATGAAAACTACAGGCCAATTACCAAAATTTGAAGAAGACATGTATCATACAGAAATAGACAACCTATATCTTGCACCAACAGCTGAAGTCCCTGTGACAAATCTTCATCGTGATGAGATTATTGATGAAGCAGACTTACCAATTTACTATGTTGCTTATTCACCCTGTTTTAGAAGAGAATCAGGGTCGTATGGAAAAGATACTAGAGGTTTATTGCGAGTACATCAATTTAATAAAGTTGAACTAGTGAAATTCACTGAACCGAATTCGTCATATAAGGAATTAGAGAAACTAACTCAGCAAGCAGAATCAGTTCTGCAAAAATTAGGTCTGCATTATCGTGTAGTCGAACTCTGTACTGGTGATTTAAGTTTTGCAGCTGCTAAGTGTTATGATTTAGAAGTATGGGCGCCCGGTGAACAAAAATGGTTAGAGGTATCCTCATGCAGTAATTTTGAATCTTTTCAATCCCGTAGAGGAAATATAAGGTATAGGGACTCAAAAACTAATAAAGTAAACTTTTTACATACACTTAATGGCTCAGGGACTGCTACTCCTCGTTTAATGGTTGCATTAATTGAAACCTATCAGACAAAAGAAGGTACAATCAAATTTCCTTCAGATATTGCTGAATATTTGGGTATTGAGGAGATAAGTTAATTGAGATTAGTCTGGTCTTTTTTTATTACTGTAATATTAACAGCACTAATTGGTTTAACAGGAATTTTATTAACGGTATTCGAATCAAATAAAGGTAGGGTCTTAGGACACTGTGCCCGGATTTGGGGCAAGTGCATTTTATTTTTTTGTGGAATAAAATATTCTGTTAATGGTCTTGAAAATCTTGATCCCGATAAGAACTATATATTTGCAGGTAATCATACATCTGCACTTGACATCCCATTAGCTTTTTCAGGACTACCGTATTGGCTTGTGCCAATTGCTAAGGTAGAATTGAAACCAGTATTTATACTAGGTTGGGTAATGGATACAGCTGGCCATATATGGGTGGATAGACGACGCAGTGATTTAGCATTAAAGTCTTTAAATAATGCAAAAGTTTCCTTGGTTAAGAAACCGCGATCTATCTTACTCTTTCCTGAAGGTACCCGGACTACTGATGGCTCTTTATCCTCATTTAAAAGAGGAGGGCTATTGCTATCTCTTGATACAAAATTGCCAATTGTGCCAATAGCATTTGTAGGAACTTATGATATGCTAAAAAAAGGTTCATTTCGTATGAAAGGTTATCAAATCGAACTTCGGATTGGTAAACCTGTAAATACTAATCAATATTCACATAAAACTAGAAAATTATTGGCCGATGATATTCGTTTAAAAGTCAAAGATCTTTTAAGAAATTAAAAAATGAATAATCAAGACAATATTATTAGAAATGAATGTATAAAATGGAAAAAAGATGGTAACAGGCTTGTTTTTACAAATGGCTGTTTTGACTTACTGCATACGGGACATAAAGATCTATTAGCAACAGCACTCAGCTATGGAGATATATTAATTGTTGGGCTTAATTCAGATACTTCAGTAAAATTAATCAAGGGAGAAGAGAGACCAATACAAGACCAGCAGATTAGGAAAGATGCTCTTATAAATTCTGGCTTTATTAAGCGTGTTTATACTTTTAATAATATGACACCATTGAATTTAATTAGATTAATTAAACCAGATGTTCTTGTAAAAGGTGGTGACTATAAATTAGAGGATATTATTGGTGCTGAAGATGTGATAAGCTGGGGCGGTGAAGTGAAAATAATACCGATAACTCTAGGATTTAGTACAACGAGTTCAATAAAAAAATTAAAAAGACAAGGACTTG
>CAZPIF010000118.1:0-5102 GCA_964586565.1 uncultured bacterium | reverse complement strand
GCGTTGTCACTGGAGATATAGAGCAGTTTAATAGTTTGTATAGCGCCTATGCATTGCAGGATGGAGTTGGCCAGTGGAATGGCCTGGTTTTTGATACAGGAGTTGAAGAGTTAGATGTGACTCGTGGTGATGAGATTACAGTCACTGGTATGGTAACAAACTCTTCTTTTGATCCTACTAGCTCATATAAGTTCGATGGAAATACTAGGTTGGTAAACCCTTCTGTTGTAGTTGGTGAATCAATTGGCGAGCCAGCGCCAATGGCTGTGAGCTGTGAAGACCTTTCTCAGGACGCAGAAGAAGTAGAATCCTATGAAGGTGTTTTGGTAAAACTTGACGAGGTGACTGTAGTAAGTGTAAACGAATTTGATTGGTCAGTAACAGATGCTACAGGTGCGGTTGCCTTGATAGATGATGACATGGCAAATATGGAAGCAGATAATATGCTTAGTGCATTAATTCAGGGTCAGCAGTTAGAAAGTGTTATGGGTATTTTTAACTATAGCTTTGGTACATATAAGATTCAGATTCGTGATGCTGCAGATCTTGGTACTACAGTTGGAATAGATAAGGATGTGCATGTGAATCCTTTTACCTATGAACTTCATGATAATTTTCCTAATCCATTTAATCCAGAGACTCACATACGATTTTCAATAGGTGGAAAAGAAAACGTTAAGCTTATTATTTATGATATAATGGGCCAGCAGGTTCGGTCTTTGATTAATGGAGAATCATACACCCCAGGTTTCCATGCAGTGCACTGGAATGGTCTTGATAATGATGGGCAAAAAGTTCCCTCAGGAATGTACATCTACAGAATCAAGGCTGGTAGCTTTGTTGCCGATAAAAAAATGCTGCTTTTAAAATAATTAAACCAAAAGGGCGGGTTATTATCCGCCCTTTTATTTTGGAGTCAATCTGAAAAGAATACAGCTCACGGTTCTATTCCTTTTCCTATCTTGTAGTAGGTGGGATTATGAAAGTCCATCAAGCCCCATTGAGTCAATTGCGCCTGAAACTTATCTCACGCTTGTTGCGGTTGATACTATTTATTCAACTCTAGACTCATTAGGGAATATTGTTTATGCAATAGATGAGGATCCTAGTCCTGAATTTCTTTGGGATACACTAGATCAGGCTTTTTCAACTGTTACATCTAGCAAGCAGGAGCTCCACTGGTGGGGTGAAGACCCTGATGGTGATGTTTTGGGGTATAGGTATAAGTGGAACACGGACACAGCCTGGACTTTTACAAATCTTGAGAGTGGTGTCTTCTATGTTCCTATAAGATCGGCATTGGATGTTTTTTCTTTTCAGGTCAAGGCCATAGACAATGATGGTAATGAGGATTTGTCTCCTTCTGTTCTAACACTACCAGTCAAAAATTCACCGCCAGAAATTAATTTCCGCTATTTGTCGAACCCGTTGGTAGCCAGTACAGGATTTGATACCAGTTTTACTTTTCCAACGCGAACCTTTGTCTGGGATCTGTTCGATCAGGATGGCAGTGAATCAATTACGGATGTATTCTATGCATTAGATGATACCTGTGGTACTTGTTGGACGCGGTTAGATGGCAATATTAGTAGCGTTACACTAACAGAATTAGATCCTGGGGAACGGGTATTCTATATAAAGACTAGGGATATAGCTGGCGCTAATAGTAAAATAATTAGTTTTCCTGACTCTCTTCGACCCACAGAGGCTCAGGTTTGGGTAGTAAAGCCAGTAGTGGGTAATACACTGCTGGTTGATGATTTTCCATTGGATAATTCGAACAATGCACTAGGCTGGTATGCTTCTATGATGGATACCCTAGTAGGTTCTGAGGGTTATTCTTTTTGGGAGATAGGAAAAGAATTACCGTATTCATCGTCAGATATCAGTTCAAATCTCAATTATTTTGAGAGAGTCATATGGTATGGTGCTTATAGTAATATTCTTAATGCAAGTAATCAGTACAATAAAGCTGAAGCAAACTTGGTTAATTATGTTATGAATGGAGGTAATCTTTTTATTAACACCATAGTATTTGACATAGAAGATACGACATTTGCCTGGTTTCCTATTGATTCTTTGGTGACGATTAATCCTAGTGGACGTTTATTTACAGGTACTAATGTTATAAGCGCAATTAATTCTGATCTAGATTTGGGCGTTTCACACCTGATCAATGTGAGGAGCAAGGGTCTATGGCCAGATGAATCTGAGTTTGATGTATTAACCGAGCTATATCATATGCCTGATCCTGGTGGTAGTGATGGTTGGACCGGTAACCCTACGGTGTGCAGTATGGGTCAATTTAGGATTTCACCTGTTGAGCTATCAGGTAAGGTAGTTATAATGACGCTCCCGCTTCATGATGGAATCCGTCCAAAGCTTCAGGGAAATGGTTCTGCAATTAAATTCTTTCAATATCTTATAGAAAATGAATTTTAAATATAAGTATATACTCTTCTTATTTCTTTCTATAATGGCTAGATCCCAAGATGTTGGATCTCTTACAGGGGTGATTAAAGAATCAGGCACAGGGGTGGCACTTCCTGGTGTCAATATAATGATTAAGGGGACCTATTATGGTACCGCAACTGATACTGAAGGTAGATATCGTATTGATAAAATATCTCCCGGAAGTTATGATATCCAGGTGTCGATGATTGGATACAAAGTCATACTAAAAACTGGAACCTCTATAGTTGCCAATGAAGTAAACAACATTGATTTTACTATGGAAGAGACGGTACTTAGTTTTGGTGAGGATGTCGTTGTATTAGGCAAGAAGCCTTTGTTTGATGTAGACGAAACATCATCGATAGCAAGGGTAAGAAAGGAAGATATAGAGGCGAAGGTCGTGTCCAGTGTAGAGGACATTCTATCAGAGCAGATAGGAGTCACAACCCAAGACAATGAGATACACATTCGCGGAGGTAGGATTGATGAGAGTATGTTTATTGTAGATGGGTTTTCAGTGAAAGATCCTCTTTCTGGATATTCAGGTAATTTATTTGTTAATGCTGATGCAATTGAGGAATTAGAAATTGTAACTGGAGGGTATAATGCGGAGTATGGTCAGGCAATGTCTGGAGTTATTAATATTAAGCTAAAAGAGGGTCGCGATCATTATGAGGGGACTGTTAAATATGCTAGCGACAGGCTATTCCCTGATCAGTTCAATACCGATAGGATTGAATTCAATCTTGGTGGTCCAGATTTATTATTACAGACATTACCAAAAATAGCCGGTTTTGATTTACCAGGGAGGTTCTCCTTTTTCTTTAATGGTTATGGTAAAATGTATGATGGCAACCTGCCGGTTGCTACTAAGTTGTATCCTCACCGCTATTGGAATACGTCCTTGCTAAACGATAAAGATTCTGATAGTATAATGGACAAGCTTGCCAAGCGACAAAACAATGACTGGCACTTGTTGTATAAATTGACATGGGAGCTAACATCAAAGAAAAAACTATCTTTTTCGTACGATGCATCAATGAATATCAATCAAGGTTATTTCATGCCAAGGGCATTTGCATCGACTTATTTCCCTTACAGGTATATGAACATTCTTGATAATTACAATACTATTACCAGAGATACCCGTCTATTTAATATGAATTGGACTCACACGCTTTCCGACAGGTCATTTTATGAGCTTACAATGGGAAAATTTACAACGATGGAACACAGTGCAGTTCAAGATCTCCACTGGAGCGAGTATCAGCAGAGATTAGATCTTGAACCAATTAACTACAATGTAGACAACACTAATATGGATGGGAATATTCAAATAACATACGGAGATGAATTTTATGATACTGGTTTTGCATCGGAGTGGTATGACATATCAAGTGAAAACACACGAATGGATCTAGATTGGACTGTTCATACGCAGTCTGGACATAAGTTGAAAACTGGCTTTGAGCACACGATTACAGATATTCAGGTTTTAGATATTGATGAACCATGGAGTGGTTCTTCAGGATTTGGTGCAAATTATGATAACTATAACGCAAAAACTTATTTTGGTGCTTTTTTTATTCAAGATAGGATTATTTTTGAAGGAATGACACTTAATTTGGGTCTTAGATCAGATTACTGGATACCAGGAAGATATGTCGAGGAAGCTATAGCCGATACATCTAACATTATTATAACCGAAGAGGCTCGTAGAATATTTGAAAATGAGACCTTTGAACTTCCATGGATTGGAGGCGACCCTTTTAAAATGAAAGCAAGAATTAGTCCTAGGTTTGGTATTTCACATCCAATTACCGATAATGATGTATTATATTTTTATTATGGTCATTTTTCACAGTTACCTACTTTTCAATATGTTTACGCTAAGATCAATTCAAAAGCGCAGTCTACTTATCAGGTTTTTGGTAATCCAAATCTTAATCCAAAAACTACAGTGCAGTATGAGCTCGGTGTTAAACATCGTTTTAGTGAAGATCAAGTCTTAGAGTTAAAAGCGTATTGGAAAGATATGTTTGACTATGAAACATCTCAGACCATTAGGCCATCTAACCCAAAATATGCTCACCTTAGTTTTAATATGTATTTTAATGCAGACTATGCTAGGTCAAGAGGAATAGAAGCGATTCTAAAAAGCAGATTATTTAGAAACTGGTATATAGATTTGAATTTTAATTATAGCATAGTAACAGGTAAGAGTTCATCGCCATTAGATAATTTACTTGTTCAGGCGGGTCAGCTGTCAGAAAAACCTTTGGGTGAGAATTATATGAGTTGGGATAGACCCTTTCATTTTTTCACCAATCTTTCTTATTCACACCCAAGTAATTGGGGTTTTTCTGCGAGACTAGAATATGAATCTGGCCGGAGATATACACGATCAATACAGGATACTATAATATATATTGATGATATTGCATATTACGAAGGACCAAGAGAAGACAATCGTCCCTATGCATATCTAAGTGAAATAGCTAACAAGAATATTGATCTAAAGTTTTATAAAACTTTTCAATTTCAAAAAATAAAATTGAAAAGTTATTTAGAAATTGAGAATGCATTGAATGGACGAATACCAAGGCGAATCAATCCTTACACTGGACTTGGTTATGGTCCTGGTGAGA
>CAZPIF010000117.1:0-5110 GCA_964586565.1 uncultured bacterium | reverse complement strand
ATAATTATAATTGCCACTGCCATTGCTGTAAAAACCACCAGCATTTCCACCATAAGTACCACCAGTTGCACCGTATCCACTATTACCTCCAATTCCTGGCCCTCTATAGTTATTGTTACTTGCATTTCCACCATTGGAACCATTCGTAGTGGTTTGTCCATTCACATATCCAGAACTATTGTAGCCACCGCCACCGCCACCACCAGCTACGATAAGAGGGACTGATACGTTAAGATTTGATCCTTTTGCTACAAAAGTACCACCACCACCGCCACCGCCGTAGTTATTAGAGTAGCTAGTATAGCTTCCTTTTTGACCAACTAAAATGTGTATAATATCATTGGCATTTAATTGGAATGTTCCTTTCATATAAGAACCATTACCAGGATTACCAACTGCGTAAGTCGCCCCAGGGCCACCTTGTGCACCCGATACTTCTATTATGTAACTACCAGTAGATGGTACAACCCAACGCTGAATTCCATTATTAGATGTGACTAGACCATTTAATGGTGTTTGTGAGTAGGTATTATTTAATTGAGATTGTGATGGACCATATCGACCAGTTTGACCACATGTTGTAAATGTATATGCGTCTCCATCGCGATTATTTATCTCGCTAATTATATCTATAGTTGTACTTGGCTGAATTTGAAGATTAGGATCTATCTTAGAACTTTCTTCATTGGTGTTCATATCACCAGTAATAATATCTAAACCATTGGGATGAATAGGCGGGCCAACTTTCTGAATTAAATTTTCTGAATAGTTTGCAGATTCTTCATCTATTAATTTTGAGGGTTTATCAATTTCTGCCACCAAAGTACAATAACAAAAAAGAATGGATAAGTATTTGATTATTTTCATGTTTTGTCTATAAAAAAAGTATAAAATTTTATTTCTAAACAATATCTACAATTATTATACCAAAATTAATTAATTCCTATATATATACCAAAGTTTGATAAAAAGTAAATCCATTGTCACAAAGTGTAATATAATGGTACACCTCTAAAGGATGTTTTGTATAGTATTGTTACACATTAAACTTCCTATGGATTATCCCTCCATTTAGCTCCTGGGTATAAATATTTTCCGATATTATATATTTCCCATGCTTTTTCACCATTACCAATTGTCTCATATGCAGTAGCAAGGTCGTAATAAATAAAAAGATATGGCGAGTGTTTGATATAATTTTCTGCCCAATTGATATATTTGTTCAATTTAGTTATATCCTTTGTTTTTTTTGCAATCTCTAGATTTAATTTCATTATTAATGTTTCATACTTCTTTTGCCATGCATGTGGATTAGGGATTGATACTAATAGAGTGGGGTTCTTATAACCGGTACGCTCAAATTCTGTAATCAACTTTGCAGATTCTAGAGTTGTTAACATGTAAAAAGTAACAGTGGCAGGGATTACTATTGAAAATATTCTAAAAGGAGATAGGAGGGCTATATTGAGCTCAACTTTGGTACTAAATTGATCATCCAACATGTAAAGCAGGAAAATAAAAATAAACCAATGAATTAGAGAAATATAAAAAGGTAACTCTAGTTGAGTATGGAGCAAAATGGGAATCGTCATTCCTATCATGAACCATGCTTTCTTTTGTTTTGTATTCCAAATTAGTGCAATAAATCCACCAGATATAATAAGCAATCCAATAAATGGTAGAATCCCACCCTCAACGGTCCAGAAAAGAATTTCATTATGAGGGTGACTCATATTATTATTCCCAATAGTTTCTAAAAGTCTGTTCTTTTCTTTTTCTTCAGCATAATAATGTCTAAATGAAGATAAGAAAGCTCCATACCCAATTCCTGATATTGGATTATTTTTGATCATATCAAAAGTAAGACTATATGTGGTAAGTCTTGTATTTATTGAGTACTCAAGTTCCTTATTAATTCTTGAAATACGATAAGATGATAGTCCAATAATAAGCCCAATAAATAAGGCGATTACCCAAAAGTAGAAGTTCTTATTTTTCCGGATCCCAAAAAAAATAGTAAAACCAGTACCTATAAAAAATGAAAGGTACCCTGTTCTTGATTGAAGTTGAAATAGTTGGATACAAGCGAGTAATGGTATTGTATAGACTAATATTTTTTTCCATAAAGAATTGTCCAGATTTTCATCTTTAAAAATGAGGTAGAGGCTAATTAATATATTTGTAGTGAGGAAGGTTGCGTAGATATTATTTTGGGCCATTGCATTAAAGTTTGAATCTAAAAATATTAAGAAAAGATCATTTTTCGGAAAAATTTCATCTATAGCTCTGATAATAGATTGAATCATAGCGCTACCTAATACTATATACAGGGCTCTATGATTTTCATTTTTAGTAAATCCAAACTGGTGAAAAGAAAAGAACAGGAAGATGCCTGATAAAAGGCCTAATATTCTCATATTGGCTAGATGAGAGTATTCATTATTGGTATAAAATAATGGAATTATTAAGAGTATAGACCCTATGACATTGTAAACCATTATTCTTGTGATCACTATTTTTTTATTTTTACTTATCTGATAACAACTAAGTCCCATTATGAAAGCGATAAAGATCCACCCAATAATATTAAATGGAAGATAAAGACCGTGGCCTCCAAGGTGAGGAATGGCTATATGCAATCCAAGCAGTAAATAGGCGGAAAAAATATAAAAATAGATATTTTTTATTTGCAGATAGTGATTATTTATGATCATTTTATTTAATAAACTTACTAAATACCCCTTATGGAATACACTATTGAGAATTATTAGGATTTTACTTTTTTCAAAAATTATTTCTCCTGTCTAATTAAATTGATAATTAGTGAATAGGTACTTTAGGATATATGTAGTATCTAACGGTTTATTTTTAATCATAAAACCTTATTTGAATATCAAATATTTATATAAAAGAAATATTATGCGAAGACTTACAATTATTTTTCTAATGACACTTTTTTCAAATATAAATAGCCAAGGATTTTGGGGGAAAAGTTTTCCAGAACCAAAAATTGAATATGCACCGCGGTCTTATGTTTGTTATAAAACACCATCCCCAATTATTATGGATGGGAAACTAAATGATTCCGCCTGGATTGCGTCAGATTGGACAGAGTCTTTTGTTGATATAGAAGGGAGTTTAAAGCCAAAACCTTTTTACGATACAAAAGTGAAAATGCTCTGGGATGAAAATTACTTCTATTTTGGTGCACAAATGGAAGAACCTCATATTTGGGCAACTCTTAAAATGAGAGATACGGTTATCTTTAAAGATAATGATTTTGAGATTTTTTTGGATCCGGATGGAGACACACATAACTATTATGAATTAGAAGTAAATGCGCTTGAAACTGAATGGGATCTTTTGTTGTTGGCGCCTTACCACGATCAGTCTAAAGTTGCCGTCGATTCTTGGGATATACCTGGACTTATTACTAAAGTTAATTTGGATGGTACGTTAAATGATCCTACAGATAGAGACATTGGGTGGAGTGTCGAAATTGCTATTCCATGGATCGCACTTGAGGAATGTGCACCAAATAAAATCCCTGTAGAAGGAGAACAGTGGAAAGTAAATTTTTCTAGAGTCCAGTGGGATGTTGAAATAGCAGAGGGGAAATATATAAAAACAGACAATCCTGAATTCAATTGGGTATGGTCACCGCAAGGTATAATTTATATGCACATGCCTGATCTATGGGGGCTTGTACAGTTTACTGAAGAAGCACCAGGAGGCCAAAAAATAGATTTTATTGAAAAGGGAATAGATAAAATAAAATGGGCACTTAGAAAAATCTATTATAGACAAAGGAACTATTATTTTGATAAAAATCGTTATACTGCTTCATTAAAAGAGTTAAATCTTATAAAAAAGCCCTCAGATGGTATTCCCTGGCCACCAGAAATCAATTTAACACCATCAGGGTGGGAGGCTGTTTTGTATTGGAATAATTCATCTGTAATTATTAGAACCGATGGAAAGGTCTGGACTAAATAGTTATGCATTTGATTGATTGGTCAATCGTTTTTTTTGTTCTTCTTGCCATGATTTACTCTGTTTCGTTTTCCAAAGGACTGATGAAGAGTGTAACTGATTTTCTTTCGGCTGGTAGAACGGCTGGTAGATATCTACTATCTGTGTCAAGTGGGATAGCTGGTTTGGGTGCTATTTCTATTGTGATGTTTTTGGAAATGGGTTATGAGTCTGGTTTTAGCCTGGCTTGGTGGGGCCTTAGTCAGGGCATTATCATATTAATGCTTACGATGTCTGGATGGGTTATATATCGTTTTAGATCTACAAGGTGTTTAACTCTTGCACAGTTTTTTGAAAAACGTTACAGTCGAAATTTTAGAATTTTTACAGGTATAATTGCTTTTACCGCAGGCATTATAAACTTTGGGATTTTCCCTGCTGTTGGGGCACAGTTTTTTATAAGCTTTTGTGGATTGCCTGATTATTATTTTGGTATCCCTACCTATCCATTGGTTATGATCATACTGCTTAGCATCTCACTTTATTTTGTATATACAGGTGGACAAATTGCGGTAATGATAGCTGATTTTTTTCAAGGTATTTTTGCAAATCTAGTGCTTTTTATTATTGTCCTCTATTTATTTTTTAATATGGAGTGGCATCAGGTAACTGAATCTTTGGAACAAACACCTATTACACTATCAAAAAAAGAGATTCAGGAATTACAATCTGAAAAATCATTTCAATCTCTAACAGATGAGCAACAAAAATTAAAGATTGATAAGATTAATGAAAAATATATGAACTCATCACGGATCAACCCATTCAAAACTAGTCATGTAGAGGACTTTAATTTTATTTATTTTTTAATTGGGATAATTGGGGTTATGTATAGCAGTCTGAGTTGGCAAGGGAGTCAGGCATATAATTCCTCTGCAAAAAGTGCACATGAAGCAAAAATGGGCTCGGTTTTAGCTGGTTTTAGAGGGCTATCTCAAGGACTATTTTTCTTGCTAGTCCCGGTCTTGATTTATGTTTTTATGAATCATTATGCTTACAATGATGTAGCAGAAACGGTGAATAGATCTCTTGCTCAAATGGAGACTGATACAATTCGCTCGCAGATGCGTGGTCCATT
>CAZPIF010000116.1:0-5118 GCA_964586565.1 uncultured bacterium | reverse complement strand
AAATTTATCAAACTTTGGTGTATTTTCACCCATACTCTCAATAAAGTCTAATTGAGTGACTAATTCAGGCTTAGCTTTTTTTACTACCTCGTAATAGTTTAAAGCTTCTTCATATTTATACATCCTATACAGGGCAACTGCTAGATTTACTTTATAGTCCATTTCCTCTGAATCATTTTTTATAGCCTTCTTAAAGTAGTCGATGGCCATTGAGTAATTACCTAATCGGGCAAAGGTGACGCCAACAGTATTGTCGCTCCGAGCTCTCTGTTTTCTGAAATCAACTTTTTTAATATCTTCAGGCTCAATATTTTTTGGAGCATCTTTCACCTCAACAAGGCCTTTTGTAGATCCCTCTGCAAGCTCTGCTTCAAGATCGTCCGAAATCTCAAGTTTTGGTCCATCAATTGGTCCTGCCATACTAGCTTTTGCTGCACCAAAAACCTTGTCTAGTTTTCCTTCAAACATTGGGTCTATCATCACTACTTCATCATATTTTTGTTTTGCCAAGCCTTTATTACCCAACATGAACTGAGTGATCGCAATATTTAGCATATAGCCCGCATGTTCACCCGCTTGTTGTAGGGCTTCTTCATAAAATTCAATTGCTTTCGGATATTCTTCTAGTTTAGTGTAGCAGACACCAAGCGTGTTAATTGCATCAGGGAATACAGGTTTCATATTAATTGCCGTTTCAAGCATTTCTACAGCTTCTTTATACCTTTTGAATTCCATATACTTGACTCCGGCATCGTAGTAGTCCTCAGCAGCAATTAATTTACTGCCAACAGAATTGTATACGATTTGTTCAAGCCACATTCCATATTGTTTGATATCCTCTTTCAAAAGGTCATTAATTCCATCAATTGTAGGCATGGGCATGTCTGGAGTAATATGCGAGCCAGCTAGGTATTTAGCAGACGCTTCTTTAACTGATATCTCATTTACATAATTTTCAGCTTTCATTTCATTATATTTTAGAGATCCTTGTTTCCATGCAGAAAAGAATGGTTTTCCTACTAAAGTAGCCTCAACTGGTATCCATACTTTATCATTTAAGACAACAACTTCATTCTCATCTAAAAAATATTTAGTCACATCATCAGGCTTAATTCCACTATCGAACATGAGAAAAATGTGACCAGCTCCTGGTTTAAACACATCGAGAAACATACTCTCTATTCCTAAGTTAGCTAGAAGTGATCCAAAAAGAGCAGTTAGATCATCACAGTCACCAATCTTATCTCGTAGCATGTCACCAGGATATTTGACTGTATCAAATGCAGATTTATCATCGGCTATATCTAGAAATGGAGTTTCTAAATCAATATTGTAAACTAATCCATGGGTACCTAGAGCATCATAAAGAATTATTGCACGGCCCAAATTACTTCTTCCGAAATAGTCATTAAGGACAGGAGTGAAATATTGAATAAAATTTCTTGAAAATTTATCTACTACCGCATCTGCTGGGGTAACATAACATGCAATCATATCAGGGTTGCTCCAGGTAAGTTTTCCCTTACCTAAGACATAAGAAGATTCCATTTTTTTCTGGGCAAGTTTTTCTTCACCACCTTGTTTATAAGATACCTTTACCTCAGGCTGTACTAGATTATCAAATGTTGCCTTTTTTGAAGTCAATACATCGCTACTGAATGATACTCCTATATCATATTCTTCTTCAGATTTTGGTGGCAGTGTTACTGTCTCTGAATGAGGGTTATCCATCATAGTTGGTACAAACAATGAAACATCAACTGGTAAGTCTGCATCGGAGATATTTTTTAAACCTACTTTTACAAATGGTTCTGATTCATAGTATCTATGTAATGACCGAAAAATTGGATTATGTGCAATCGTAGTTTTTGTAATACTTACTACTGCTGGACTTAATTGTAGTGCGATTGTAAAACGATGTGTGGGCTCTAAATATGGAACACTTTCGTAACCATATTCCATGACTATTGTTTTAAATTTAATTGACAACCCTGCTGATGGTACTAATAATTTTTCTTCACCACTAATATCTTGCTGTACCCCAGCGCGAAAACTGACACGACTGGCAACAATATATTCAGCACCTAGATGGATTCTGTCTCCTAAGTCTCCTGCAATAGTTAGCCCATTAATCGGCATATAACTAATTCCTAGTTTGAAAGCTTGACCAAGTATAGTCTCAGTTGTCTTATCCTTATATGATATAGAGCTTCCGTTAAGATCATAGATTCCAATACCCATCTTTAAATTTTTCAGTGGCTGTATCAAGAATGCTGCATCGATTCCAACACCGGATCCCTTGCCATAAGATGCTTCATCTAATAACATATCTCGCATTAAATATTTTAAAGTAAGTCCAAATGAGAATAATTTATGTGGTTGGACACCAACAGCGAGATTTAATTTATTTTCGGAATATGTAAGTTCATTATCATCATATCCAATGTTAGACCAGTCAAATCCAAGTGCAACGCGATCTGAAAATGGCCTCACAAATCCTAAATATGACTGCGATACTCCGAGGTTATAAAGGTTAGCATATGTGCTAGTAATTTCAGTTCTTCGAAGTGCAGGAAGGCCAGCAGGATTCCAAGTAATTGTATTGGCATCATCAGCAACGGCTACAAAAGCACCACCCATACTTAATGGCCTGGTGCCAACAAATAATTGGTCGCTTTGTCCTAGAACTACAGTTATTAATATTATAATAGGTAAAAATTGTTTCATCTATTAAGCACACCTACCGTTGTTCTGAGGATTGTATCTTCTTTTTCTAGAGTTACTATATAAAGACCGCTGGGTACTATATCACCATTTGAGTCTTTACCATCCCAGTTCATTATTTGTTGACCTGCTTGAGATGGAAAATCTGGTTTAATTATTCGTTTAAGACGACCAGATAAATTGAAAATTCTAGCGGTTACCATCTCGGATTTTTCCAAGGAATAGAGGATATTTGTTTCTGTGAATTCAAATACTGTTCCTGAACCACCTGGAGAAAAAATTCGTGGTTGACATACAATCGATTCAATATTTATTGAGTCTAATTGTAGAGTTGTGTCCATTGTAATAAATGCACCATATGTACCAAATGTATCAATCTGGACTTGAATATAAGGATCATTGTTTATTGTTAATTGAGATCCACCTAATTTTAATACAGGTAGTAGTCCGGTAATTGATGTGTCTACCATTCCTATAAAAGGAGTCATTCCAGAATCTGGTAGTGCTAGCCATTCTCCATTTAATTCAATGCAGTCAGTTTCATTGTCGCATTCAATATCAAAATATTGATTCAAGGGATCAGTGATCAAACATGTACTATCTGGAAAGCCAATTCTTAAAATCCCTGGCTTATCAAGTTTCTGTTCCATTGGTTTAATATCATATAGGTCCGATATCAAATAGGTTATACCTCTATTTACCTCATATATATATGAACTTGAATCACGTGGAACATTTTGATTTTTTATTGATATAGATATGTCTCCTTTCACAGCATTCTGAGGTAGGAGCATACTTAGGATACCATCTTCGCTGATTGAGGTTCCACCGAACTGTGATATTATACTCTCGGGGGTTTTAAAAATAGAGGTTGGTTGCATAAGATTTTCCCTGTCATCCTGAGCTCCAGATACATGGACCTGAATTGCTTTACCGCTATAATCTTGAGGTAATATCAGCACTCCGGTCCATTCGTTGCCATTGAAACTTTGTTTCTCAACAAGTAATGAATCATCATCGGGACCAGACATACCGATATCCACTGAATAAGGATGGGTGACAAGAACGGTAGGTTCTTTATTTAGATCAAGATAGAAATCTTCTTTGAATTTTACAATAAGTATTACTTGGTTACTCGAAACATAATTAGCTCTAATGGTGTCTATTGAAGGAGGTGTTATATCAATATAAAAATATTCTCTATTTGACCAGTTAGAAGTAGAATAGCCCTGATCAATAGCGCGGACTCTCCAACTATAATTCCCCTCAGGAAGGTTTCGCAAGCTTTTTTGGGGTCCATTTATAGTTGGTATTATTGTGCCAATCTCATTAATGCCATAGTGACCGGTGCTAATGGCATGCTCATTATCTTCCTCTTCTGAACCTATTTGTATATGGTATCGGAGACCTAGTTCAGCTGTAGAGCCTCCACTTGTATTATTTGGATCTACAGGAGCACTCCATGTTAGGGTAACTTTATCATTATTTATATTGGAGTCATCTAAGAGATAAGGAGCATTTGGTATTTTATTTGGATTATTTAGTCCCTCAAGGTTATCATAAACTTGGGCAACCACATCTTGATTTGCTTTAAATCCAGATAGGAAAAGATCAAGGTCTCCATCTACATCGTAGTCACCCCACTGAGAAAAACTTATTCCCACGCTGTCTATGGATAGAGTTTGATCTAATGAAAAACCATTTTCATCTTGGTAATATATTCTAGTAACTGGGACAGACCCTAATGCACCTTCGGTACTGGAGTGCCCTGTAATCAATAGATCAAGGTCTCCATCTGAATCATAGTCACCCCAGGCTGGTTTCCCGTAGTAGACCCCAGGTAAGATATGGGTAGCAATGAATGTGTTAATTGCATTTGAAACAACATAGGTTACTAATTCATTACTGCTATTTAACCCTGTTAATGCGAAATCATCATAGCCATCGCTATTATAATCTCCAAATGCTATCGCACCAGCAGTAACTCCAAACGTTTCAGACTCCCATGTCATTGATGGGACAAGAATATGATTAGAATTATTTAGATAGACTCTCATTCTAATTGTCTCTGTTTCATCTGCACCAATAGTAACTAGATCAAGTCTTCCATTTCTATTTAGGTCAACCCAATGCACAATTGCAGGGTTTATAGGTATTAGATTGGTTTGGTTAGTGTCAAGGCGCATTATACCATTATCATTATAGAATACATCTAAATGTCTAACATAATAATTATCAAACCCACCTTGTACATAATCGAGGTCACCGTCATTGTCATAGTCACCCCAATGGTGTCCGTTCACGCCACCATTTACCCAATTATCACCTATCCCATCATAGTTTGCGTCTGTATGTATTTCAGATACTAAGTCAGGGACATAGTATCCATCCTCC
>CAZPIF010000115.1:0-5143 GCA_964586565.1 uncultured bacterium | reverse complement strand
TTTTTATTTATTTAATGATGTACGTGAATTACCATACCTATGAACACTGCTGTCAATAAAGTGAAAACATATGCCTGAACGAGTACAACAATAATTTCTAAACCTGCTATAGCAGCAGCCATTGGGACTGCGACTAATGAGACGCCAACTCCTGCTACTGCACTACTAAACATTTCTCCAAAAATAGCCATGAGAGATAAAAGCGCAAGCAATGCTATATGCCCTCCTGTCATATTTGCCGCCAGACGCATGGTTAATGCGAATGGCTTCACAAAAAGGCCCATGACTTCAATAGGTATCAAAATAATATAAACCGGCCAGGCAAGACCATGGGGAACGAGGTTTTTCCAATGTTTAATAAAACCGTGTGCCATAATTCCAGCAGCCATTATGGAAAAAAAAGTTATCGTTGCCAAGGCTCCAGTAACATTAAAGTTACCAGTGGCAGTAACACCACCATGAAGCATCCCATTAATAGCATTGTTGGTATCAGAATATGGGACTCCAAGTAAAAAGCGATTAATCAAACCTAGGACATCAAACAATGGAATCATTCCAATGCCGTTTGCGAACAAAATAAAGAAAAAGAATGTAAGAAGAACTGGTGCCCAAGTCATTACCCATTTTTCACCTACATTTGGCTTGGCAATGGAATCTCTTATAAACTTAACTATAGCTTCAATTGCATTCATCCATCCTGAAGGAACCGGTTTACCACTTGACAAAAATTTTCTAACAGGAACAATTATAGTAATTGATACAAGGATAGCAACAAGCCATAGCATAAAGACATGCTTAGTTACTGAAAAATCAATTCCAAAAATTGTAGGTAAAGAAATAATGGGGTGAGAGATATCTGAGTTAGAGACATGGTGTATTATATTAGGTCCTACCTTTTCCATTACAGTGCTGGATGAATGACCTGCTGCTGCTAATCTCATTCTAAATTATCTCTTTTACTGGTATTATATATTATTCTAAAATTAGTCTTATAATGACCGCTTCAAGTATATGAATCATGATAAAAAAAGCCGGTTAAACTACAAATAAAACGAATTGTTTTAAAAGGGGAATGTTTAAAGATAATCAAAATAATAATTTTAAAATTAATGATATAATATTTTCTATTGCAGGGACTTTCCTAGTACTTAATATTTCTTTATTCCAGCAACCTTGATTAGGTGATAAAAACCAACAATAAGTCCCAAAAAAAGCCCAATAAGTAATGCAATTGGCGAAGTACCATTATGGTTGTCATAATACCATCCTGCATAAGTGAATATCAGAATAGATCCAATTAAAGTATAGGACGCTGAAGCTGCTGGACCAGATCTGCTTAGAATTCGCTGGAATGATTGCAGAGATCTATAATTATAGCTAGTACTTTTGATTTCTTGGCTAGAGGATTTAACTTTTTTTGACATTAGGCTATGTTACTCTTTACTCAAGAATATCGCACTTACCTTTGAATTGCGCACCATCTTCTATCAATATTTTTCGATATATTATATCTCCCTGTAAAATACAATGCTTTCCTAATATAACTTGCCCCTCTGCATAGACATCACCCTTCACAGAGCCCCCGACACGAATATCTGCTCCTTTAATATTCCCCTCTACAATTGCACCTTGTGCAATTCGTATAGGGCCACTTGTATTGATGTCTCCAGTAACTCTACCATATATGATGATACCTTCATCTAGGTTTATTGGACCTTTGACAAAAGCATCTGCCCCAATCATAGTATGTACATTATGAAAATTAATTTTGCTCATTGTAAAAATTTAATTCTAAGTTGTTATACTCTGGGAAAAAAGCCAAAGGGTCTAACGGTGTAAAATCCTTCCAAATTTCAAAATGTAAATGCGGCCCTGATGAAAAGCCAGTACTGCCTACCAATGCAATCACCTCACCCTTTTTAACTATATCTAATTGTTCTTTGAAATTTTGCTTATTATGCCCGTAATGGGTAAAGTAATCATTGCCATGGTAGAGGATTATCATGTTTCCAGATTCATATGTCCAACCAGAAAAAACCACAACACCAGTTGCAGCTGCAAGAATTGGCTCACCCTCTTTTGATACAATATCAATGCCATTATGTTTCTTTTTTACAAAAAATCCAGGAGTGGTTGCGGTTTGAGTGATAAAACCGTTAACAGGTGGCATCGAAGGAATATTCTCAATATTAGAAGAACTATTATTCGCTGATACAAATATCCCAGCGAGAGAATCTTTAAGAATCGGCCTATCACTAATTTCTAATGTATTGCCAAGTGAATGTCTAATTAATTCATCCATTTGTTTTATTCTTTCTAGATCACCGGTGAGCCCCAAGACTTTTGATCTTTCGGCTAGAACTTTATTGTACCTATGTTTCATTTGTAAATAGTCAGATGTTTTCGGTATATAATAAGACATTACAACTATACTAGAAAAAAAGACTAATAAAACAGTGAGAATTATTGAGATAAATAGTGTTTTAGAAAAATGATATGATGAGGTTCCTTCCTCATTATCAGGTATAAAAAGAACAGTGTATTTATCTGATTTCAAAATTTAACTAATGTATTGTGTCTATCAATTCAATTAATCGATCTAGATCATCATCCGAAAAATAAGATATTGCAATTATACCACCATTATCAGAAGTCTTTAAATTAACTTTAGTACCAAATACTTCTACTAACCTATCCTCAAGCACACGAATTTCAGGAGATATATTTCTATTTTTTTTCTTTTTTACATCCGATGATTTGTTTTTGTTTTTTAATAAACCCTCAGCAGAACGCACACTAAGATTATCCTTTATTATTTTTTTCCATATATTGGTCATTTGATGGATTGTCTTCCCTTGCAATATTGCTCGTGCATGCCCTGCGGAAATCTGGCCCTCTCTTAAACTTTTTCTAATATCTGAGGGTAACTTCAGCAATCTAAGTGAATTAGATATTGTAGCCCTTCTTTTTCCAACAGATTTTGCTATCTGTTGATGAGACATTCCATATTTTGAATTTAGGATTGCAAAAGCATTCGCTTCTTCAATTGCATTGAGATCTGCTCTTTGAATATTTTCAATTAGAGAAATTTCCATTATTTCAGCATCATTTTTTGTTTTTATAATATAGGCAGGAATAGTCCTTTTCTTTGCTTTTTTAGATGCTCGCCAGCGTCTTTCACCTGCAATAATTTCATAGCCTGAATCAACTTCCCTAACTGTAATGGGGGTAACAACACCCTTAACACTAATTGAAAGCATTAACTCTTCAAGTGCTACTTCATCAAATTTTCGACGCGGTTGATTTGGATTTGGTTTAATATCTTTTAAAGATATAGCATTTACACCAGGTCCTAGTTTAGAAGACTTTTTTTGTTGTTTTTTCTTAGTCTCACCTTGTGGTCTGATCAGCGCTCCTAATCCTTTACCCAATCTGTTAACTGACACGTTGCAATATCTCCTCAGTTAAACTCATATAATTTTGCGCTCCAGTTGAATTTGCATCATACAGTAAAGCTGGTTTCCCAAAACTTGGAGCCTCACTTAAACGCACGTTACGATGAATGTAAGTTTTAAACAATTTATCCTTGAAAAAACTATTGACCTCATTAACAACTTGCTTAGATAGGTTGAGTCTTCCATCGTACATTGTCATTAAAATACCTATTATCTCTAATTTTTTGTTTAAATGGCGCTGTACTAGCCTAACTGTATTTAATAATTGCCCTAAACCCTCTAACGCATAATATTCACATTGTATAGGTATTACAATAGCATCCGAAGCCGTTAATGCATTAATTGTTAATAGTCCAAGTGATGGGGGACAATCAATTATAATAATATCATAGTCCTTTTTAATTGATTTAAGTGCTTTTTGTAGCTGATATTCCCTAGCTAGGACTCCAACCAATTCTATCTCAGCTCCAACAAGATCATTTGTAGAAATAATAATATCAAGATGAGGGAACGATGTCGATGTTATTACATCTTTAACTCCATCACTTTTTAGCATAATATCATAAACATTACCTCTTGTATTTTCAAATAAATCAGTAAGTCCTGTAGTAGCGTTTGATTGTGGATCAAGATCAATCAATAGCGTTTTAACTTCAGAAACCGCTAGGCTTAGGGCAACATTAACAGCAGACGTCGTTTTACCGACTCCGCCTTTTTGGTTCGTAAATGATAATATTTTTGACATCTTTATTAATTTTTTGATTAAAATATTGTATATAAAATTTAGGATACCTTTATTAAATGCTTGTACTAAAAGATTAAAAAATTAAAACGAATTTAATTTTACTAACTTATCCTTATTAAAATTCACAAATATCATATCAAATTATATGAAAGCATTAGTAAAACTACATAAAAAGCGCGGAATATGGATGGAAGATGTGCCTGAGCCAACTTGTGGTACAAATGATGTAAAAATTAAAATCACTCATACCTCTATTTGCGGTACAGATCTACATATCTATAAATGGAATCAATGGGCCGAAAAAACATTAGATACACCTTTGATTATTGGACACGAATTTTGTGGTATAGTGAAAGAAATTGGCCCTGGCGTTAAGCATTATCTTCCAGGCCAATATGTCTCAGGAGAAGGACATCTGACATGTGGACAATGTAGAAATTGCAGAGCCGGAAAAAGACATTTATGTCATGAAACTATTGGTGTAGGTATACAGCGGGATGGCGCGTTCGCTGATTATATAGTAATACCCGAATCAAACGTCTGGCCAATACATAAAGACATTCCATTAGAAGTGGCATCATTTTTTGACCCATTTGGTAATGCAACCCATGCTGCTCTATATTATAAAATGATAGGAGAAGATGTATTGATTACCGGTGCAGGGCCTATAGGAATAATGGCCGTAGCAATTTGTAATTTTGTTGGTGCACGCAATATTGTAATCACAGATGTTAATGATTACAGATTAGCACTAGCTAAAAAAATGGGCGCCACCAAATCAATTAATGTCTTAAATGATGCAATAGAAAAAAGAGATGCACTAGTAAAAAAATACCCACCCAAATCTCTTTCTGAATACAACATAAAAGAAAGAACAAAAAAAGTTAATGCGGACATACTTGAATTGTATAAAGACCCAACAATTAAAAATATGTTTAAAAAC
>CAZPIF010000114.1:0-5170 GCA_964586565.1 uncultured bacterium | reverse complement strand
AGTGCCATTGACAGGATGGGCACAAGCTCAAGAGTTGCCAGCCCCGAATAGATTCTTAAAGAAGTGACTTTATAGCTTCAATCATTTCCTGGTACTCTTTTTCTTCAAAGAGCCTAGTCAGGAACACGATCTTACCGTTTCTGTCTATTACTATGTTTCGTGTTACTCCAGCGTTTTTGTCAGCGAATAGTCCAAAAATATTAGCACCAGGGTCCAGTGCAAGAGGGTATGTTATTCCAATGTCTTTTTGAAATTTAAGTACTGTCTCTAGAGGCTCATCCCTGTCAATCCCTATGAGTCTGACGCCTTTGTCTTTGTATTTTTGCCATACGTCTTTTTCAAGGTGTGGCATCTCCAGTCTGCATACAGAACACCAGCTTGCTGTGAACTGTAGAACGACCACATCGCCCCTTAGGTCATGGAGATTTTCTTTTTTCCCAGATGTGTAGTGTATCTCAAAGTCTGGTGCTATTTCACCAACGCTTACTATATAACCTCTTTCATCCGCACCTCTTTTATTGACCATTTCGATAAAAGGGATGCTGCCATTTCTAAGTGTACGTTTTTGTGTTTCAAAATTGACATCATACAGACCAAATTTCATTTTATAACCTTCGGCCCATTCAAAATTATCCATTAGGCTCCAGTAGAAATAGCCTTTGATATTGATTCGGTCCTTTAGGGCTCTGTTTAGAGCGTATAGATATCTTTCAATAAAAATTGGACGGACCTCATCTGTATCATCGGCCAGTCCATTTTCAGTTACATATATAGGGACACCTAGATCATTTATGGTGTGCAGAGCTTTGTAGAATCCCTCAGCATATAATGGATAGCCCATGTCTGTCATTATATCTTTCTCACGTGTATCAAAAGTAAAAGGCTCTTTTGGATTTAGATGACCTTTTACATGCATCCTGGAATAGTAATTGAGGCCAATAAAATCAAGAGAGCCAACAGCATCAGGGTTTGACATATGATTGTTAACCATTCCGGGAAGGTAGAAGGAAGATTCGCCATTCTTAAGAAACTTTAGAGGACCATTAGTGTATATGTCGTTTAATAATTTGCTAAAAGCCCAGTCAAGTAGATTCCATCGTCTATAAGGGTCAAACTGAAAAATATTTTTTACTAATCCAATTTTTACGGCATCACCCCCAGGTAGTGACTTTAACTTGTGATATAACTCTACATGCGTGTTCAGCATATTTTCCATAACAGTACCAGCTAGGACAGGATCTTTTTTTCCAGGAGGGAATATTCCATTAAAGTAGCCTTGTGCCACAAATACTGAAGGTTCATTGAATGTACACCACACTGGAACAAGATCTCTTAGCTCTTTAAATACCAGTGTAGAAAATTTCACAAAAAATTGCGTATTCTCTTTTTTCTCAAATGCGCCTAGACTCTCAAACCAAATTGGGTGTGTGAAATGGTGCAGTGTTACAACGGGTGTGATATTACTATCTACGAGCGCTTGGCAAAGTCTCCGATAGTGCTCTAGGGCATCTTTATCATAGACACCTTTTTCAGGTTCTATGCGAGACCATTCAATCGAAAAACGATAGTGGTCAACGCCTAGGTTTTTCATAAGTCTTATGTCGTCGAGGTATCTATTCCAATGATCTGCTGCTAATCCAGATTTATCATTATTATGTATTCGGGATACATTATTATCATCTACAGACTCTTCCCAGAGATGCCAGTTGTTATTAAGGTTGTTCCCTTCAACCTGATGTGCTGCAGTTGCAGTTCCCCATGCAAAGGAGCTTGGGAAATGTATATCAGATGTGTTAATAGTATCCCAATTCCATTCAATATCCGGATATGAAATTGTGAGATATATTACAGCAGTAGCCCAAAGTAAGATCAGGGGTAGAACAAAAAGAACGAGGATTTTCTTGATTTGTATCAGACCTTAAATCCTTGTTCCTTCATCCAATCATCGTTAGGGAATTTGGTCATATAGTTTCTAATTCCATCAGGAAGAATAACAAGACACTTTTCATTCTCATCTAATTCTCTAGCGCTTTTTAGTGCTGCAACCATAGCAGATCCAGATGATCCTCCACATAAGAGGCCCTCTTCTTTTATGAGCCGTCTTGCCATAATAAAGGCTTCTTCATCTTCTGTTTTAACGTAATGGTCTATGAGGGCATTATCTAGGACATCAGGAAAGAAATCATATCCGATGCCTTCAACAAGATAGGGCTCTACTTTTTTCCCACCACCAAGGATGGAACCTACTGGATCTGCGCCCACGATCTTTATTGCAGGCTTCATCTCTTTTAAACGTTTTGCAACGCCCGTGATTGTGCCTCCTGTGCCAACTCCCATAACGACCATGCTAATGTCATTGTTAAAATCATCAAGAATTTCTTGGGCCGTTCCTTCATAGTGTGCGGTTGGGTTTGAAGGATTTGCATACTGGTCTAAAATATGTGACTGAGGAATCTCTTTTTGTAGTTTTTTCGCTACTTCTATATGGCTATCAGGATCATCAAAAGAAGCTTCTGTAGGTGTTCTTATTATTTTTGCACCAAGTGCTTCAAGAGCTATTTGTTTTTCTTTGCTCATTTTTTCGGGCATTGTAATGATGCATTTATATCCCTTTACAGCAGCTGCCAGTGCTATTCCTTGGCCTGTGTTGCCAGAGGTTGGTTCTATGAGCGTATCGCCAGGTTTTATTCTGCCTTCATCTTCTGCATCTTGGACCATTTTCCATCCGATTCGATCTTTAATAGAGCCTCCGGGATTGAAATATTCGCATTTTGAAAATAAATCACAGCGAAGTTCAGTCCCTATTTTGTTCATTCTTACCACGGGAGTACTTCCAATAGTGGTCAATATGTTTTCATGAATCATAATTTTATTATCTTATACAAAAAATTATATTTTTGATCTAATGCTATACGATAAATTACAGGACTAAATTCAATCTTAACATGGAAAACATCTTTGATAAATGATTCTAAGAAACTTGCAGGTCCTTTTTTAATAGATCTGAAAAATAGATTCCGCGAAATAGCTGGCAGTGATCAACTTATTGACATTGAAGAATTTCGTACCGGGCTTGATATATCTAGCCCGCAGATATCTGGACGTCTTTTTTCTATTTTTGATAGAGACCAGAACGGCACTATTGACTACAAGGAGTTTATGGATACAATAGAGTCAATGATAAATGGGTCTACAGAGGAAAAGATAAGATTTGCATTTGAGCTACATGACCTAGATGGTAATGGCTATATAGATCGCCAAGAGCTTCAGATACTTATACAACAGAGCTTTAAAGAAAATCAATTAGATTACGATGAGTTTCAGCTAGACCTTCTTGTGGATGAGTTTTTTAAGTCAGCTGATACAGATAATAGTGGTACGATAGATTATGGTGAATTCTTAGATATTGCGAACGACCACCCTGATTTTCTGGAAGGCTTTGCTGTGAACCCTTTACAATGGCTAATACCGGATCGATATGAGTCTGGTAAAGAACTTGAAAGTACTAATAGGAAACTATCTTTTGGTTCAAAGTTGCAGGTTCAGGATATTGGTCTGATACAGTGGCTGCTTACTCCAAGACTTGTATTTATTTATAATGTGCTTATAAATAGAAAAAAAAATAGATGCCATGTAGGGCTCCAGTCTATAAAATTATTACCATCAAAGGTGCTTGAGCTAACAATAGCAGTGCCTGAAGATTTTAGTTTTATGCCAGGTGATTATGTTTACCTTAATTGCCTTGAACTGTCATCGATTGAGTGGTATCCGTTTAATATAATTCGTAGAACCACTGAAGATGATCTGGTGTTACATATAAAATCAAGTAATATATGGGCCGAGAAATTCTACAACTCAACTCTTGATTTTATTGGCAAGGATACGACACTTGATTGGCAAATTAGAATTGACGGTCCCTATGGTTCATCTAGTAACAGTATTGTTAATACGGAGCATGCGATTCTAGTTGCTGCTGGGCACGGAATATCAAGAATGGCACCTATTTTGCAAGATATTATGCTGAAAATAAAAAATGAGCCAGAAAATATTTTTATAAAGCGTGTTGATCTTTATTGGTTGATTGAGGATGAATCTTATTATGAATGGTTTACAATGATGCTCGCAGAGCTTGATAAAGAACAGACATCGACATTCTTTAATTATCACATTTATTTTTTAGATAGCTCACCCGATAATGTAAAAAATAGGATGCTTTATATATCTACCGATATTAACAAAAATGAAACAAAGACTACGATGGTTGATGACCTTTGGAGTGTTTCTAAGGTTGGTATACCTGACTGGTCTAAAGAGTTATCAGATTTATCTGCAGAGTATAGTGAGATGGAATCAGTAGTCTTTTTTAGTGGACCTTCTAAGCTTAGAGCGCCACTAAAAAGGGAGTGCAAGAATAAGGGAATTACTTTTCAGATGGGATTATTTTAGAAAGCATCTTTATCTACAGGGAGGAATGATCATTCCTCCCCATAGACTGATTGGGTTGTCTAGTTTACTTTTATTTTTCTTTCTTTAGAAAGTGTACCCTTTAATTTTGGAATGATGATGCTTAATACCCCGTTATTAAATTCTGCGGATATCTTCTTTTCGTTCACATTCTTAGGTAGTTTGAAAGATCGTTTAAATGATCCATATGTTCTTTCTCTGTAGTGGTATGATTTGTAGTCTTCGTTTGAGGCTATTTTTCGCTCCCCAGATATGAAGATAACATTATTTTCAATATGAACATTGATATCATTTTTGTTAAGTCCTGGTATATCTGCAAATAAAAGAAATGAATCATCTTTTTCTTTAATATCCACCGCTGGACCTGAACCCGATGTTAGATTGCTAGATATATTCCAATCTCTGTCAAATACTGAGTTGAATATTCCATCAAAATCATCGAGCAAACTAATTGGCTTTGGTGCCCATTTTACAAGTGTCATTTTTGACTCCTTTTTTGTTAATTAAATATCTATACTAGTCAAGCAATTTCAATGCCGATGCTGATAGCTATAACAAAATAGCAATAGGAATGCATAAATGGCATAAAATGCCATTTATAATAGATTTAAAAATGCCAAAATGGCACAAAAAATGTTTATAACATTAGATTTACAATTTATATTACATATATAAGTAACATTGAATCATTGTTAAATACAGAATT
>CAZPIF010000113.1:0-5175 GCA_964586565.1 uncultured bacterium | reverse complement strand
ATCTTATCTCCAAAGCCTATTAAAAATCCTAATCCTTCTTTGAATGCGAAGGAGGTAAGAAGACTACTATTAAATAATTCTCTTCCTTGGAAAACTCCTGCTTGGAAAGCTTGATTTGCCTCTTCAATGCTAGTTGCAGTTATTTTTACAAAAAATTCAGTATGTTTCCATGCACCTGTGGAAATAATTACCAGACCCGTCATTGTACATATAATTAGGGTGTCAATGTATGGACCAAGCATAGCTACCGCACCCTCGCGAATGGAGTATTTTGTTTTCGCGGTAGAGTGAGCAATCGCCGCTGAACCTTGTCCAGCCTCATTTGAGTATAGCCCTCTTTTAATTCCCCACAACATTGTCATTAAAATTCCTCCACCAGTACCTGCTATAGTTGCCGGAGGATTAAATGCCATTGATATTATCAATCTAAAACTGTCAGCGATTTTATCAATGTTGGCTATTATAATTAATGCAGCAGATAAGACATATATAAGAGCCATAAAAGGCGCTAAAAAGCCAGTTACGGAACCAATGCGAGTTATTCCACCTATTATCACCATGCCTACAATTCCTGACATTAAAATTCCAATTATAACTTGAAATAAAGAAACGCTAAACCCAGTCCAAACCTCGTGCTTTAGGGTAAGAAAATGTGCTTTTCCTACGACATTTGATATTTCTGAATAGAGCTGATCAGATACTGTGAATGACTGTATTGCATTTCCAGTCGCAAATGAACAAATAATCGCAAATGAAGCAAAAGCAACGGCCATCCATCTCCATTTTTTACCTAAACCATTTTCAATTGTATACATAGGACCACCTGCGGTATTCCCCAGGGCGTCCATTTCACGATATTTTAACGAAAGGGAACACTCTGCATATTTTAAGGTTGTACCAAAAAATGCAGTAACCCACATCCAAAAAAGTGCACCAGGCCCACCGTAATATATGGCTGTAGCAACGCCTGCAATATTTCCAATACCTACTGTAGCTGATAAGGCGGTAGTGAGAGCTTTAAAATGATTTAAGTCACCTTCATCATCTGGATTATCATAAACACCTCTTGTAACCTCAATTCCGTGTTTTAAATATTTTATCTGAGGAAATCCTAATTGAAGCGTTGCATAAATACCCGTTCCAACAAGAGCCAACACCATCAACGGTACAGCTCTTTCTGAAGGGAAGGACCAAACGGCTTCAAATGTATGTAAGCCAAAGGCATACATTATGAAAACAATTATACTAAATGAGATGATACCTGCGGTTTTTCTATCCATGGTTATTAACCCTATATTAATTCAAGGTTCAGATTTTAAAAGAAGTCTGCCTAATGAGAAAGACTATTATTAATAATTATTTTAATTAACTTTTTAAATTGTGTTTTTTGATATAGAACCTGATATCTTTAAGATTGCTATATGTTTTTATCAAATTACTAACCATGGAAATAATAGCAGGGGTAGATGAGGTTGGGAGAGGGCCATTAGCTGGTCCGGTTATAGCAGCAGCTGTTATATTACCCGAAGAGCATACATTAATTGGTTTAAAAGACTCCAAAAAATTGACAAAAAAGAGAAGAGAAGAGCTATATCCTTTGATAATTGAGCAAGCAATGGCTGTGGGAATTGGCAGTGTAGATGTAAAAACAATTGATAAAATAAATATTAGAGAAGCAACTTTTCTTGCTATGAATAAAGCTATAGAAAATTTATCACATCAACCTGATAAGCTCTTGGTTGACGGCTATCCTTTAAAGAATCAAAAAATACCAAATGAGGGAATTATAAAAGGTGACGATAAAATTGACTCCATAAAAGCTGCATCCATAATTGCAAAAGTTACACGCGATAGATTAATGGTAGATTATTCACGAATTTTTCCTGAGTATGGATTTGAAAGTAATAGTGGGTATGGCACAAAACATCATCTTGAGGCTCTAAGGGAATACAAAGCTACCCCAATACATCGGAGGTCATTTTCACCGGTTAAAAATTCTATGCCTTCAATGAAATGGCTTTCAGATAATAATCGAATAAGTTGGATGTGTCAAAAGCTTGTAGCATTGTATTTAAATGATAACGGATATAAAATATGTGAATTAAATAGAAAGATATCAAATTCAAATAGAATAGATATTATCGCAAATTATAATCAATCCAGGGTGTATCTAAAAATATTCCAAATGCAAAATGAAGAAAACTCATCTGATAAAATAGAAGAATATAAAATTAATAAATCAATACAATTAATCAATCAAGAGGATGAATATTTTGATCAATATCGGGTCGATTATATTCACATAAAATTGAATAAAAATAAATCTCCTGAAATTAAACATTTAGAGGGAATTCAATTAGATTGAGAACTTAAATTCCCTACTTTTAAATTATGAAAATGGATAAAAACAAAATTATTTCTGAATCGAAGGCCATCTTCTTTATTATAATTACAGTTCTTTTAATAAAGGTAACAGTTGTCGAGGCATATATTGTACCCACTGGAAGTATGGAAAATACAATTATGACTGGCGATTTTTTAATTGGTAGTAGATTTGTTTATGGAATGCGTACACCAGACTGGCTAGGTATTCCATACACAGATATAGGATTTTTTATCCCATACTATAAATTTCCAGCTTTCAAGATACCTAAAGTTGGAGATGTCTTAATTTTCAAATACCCTAGAGACATTTATGTCAAATACGTAAAAAGATGCGTTGCTGGACCAGGTGATACCTTATTGGTCTCAGATAAAAAACTTTATGTTAATGAGCAACCTGTGGAAATGTGGGAGAACGGTAAGTTTCTAACTCCCCCAATGCAAAAATCATTAAAACAGCCTGATATTTATTTAAGTTCAGATGTTAATATTAATAGAGATAACCTGGGGCCAATATACATTCCTAAAAAAGGTGATGTTTTTCCAATTCATGAGGAAACTGACTGGAGATACCTGCTTCCCCTAATGTTGATGGAAGGTCATAAAGCTTCTTTAAAAAATAATAATATTATATATGATTTCACTCTTCAAGATCCAAATGAAATTTTTAGAAGGAAAGGTAAAGAATCAGTATTTCAAAATTATTTTCCATATGGAGGGAACCTTATTACGCCTTGGAGTGAGTCACTTAGAGAGGAACATTTTAAATATCTAATCATTGACGGAGTCCCAATAGAAGAATTTTCTGATTATACAATCAAACAGAATTATTATTGGGCTATGGGTGATAATCGGGATGACAGCCTTGATTCAAGATACTGGGGGTTTGTTCCAGAAAACTACATATTGGGCGAAGCATTATTTGCATATTTCTCATTAAACCTAGATACATGGATTCCAAGGTGGAGTAGGATTGGAACCCTCATCGAATAAAAATTTTGCGAATAATACTTACTCCATTAATTGCCTTTTTTGCTTTCAGGTTTTCATTTTGCCCATCATATCCCAGAATGGTTGCTCACTTTTCATTCGACCAGCCAAGAAAAGTAGTTTTGAATAACTTGAGAACCCACTTAGAGCTTAGAGGATTTGTGATAAAAGAATATGCACCAGAAGATGGTTTTTTATTTACTGATTACAAACTTTATGACTGGGGGACAGGGCGTAGGTTGTTGGCTGTTGCTATCCATATAAATGATAAAATAACTATCACCGGAATGGGTAGGATGGATGTTCCAGTTTCAAATCTTGGACCTCCTGAAGATTTATTAAAAATAAAGTCTGTAGATAATCTTCCTTATAGCTCACAGAAAAAAACTTTTCTCTTACTTGTTAATTCAATTGAAGAAATAGGCTATAAAAGATTAAATCATTGGCCATGAATTTGATGGTTGCTAAAACACCTTTCTTTTGTGAAATTTGTTTACTTACATTTCTTATTTCACAGATAATTTGTAACTAATTTTATGAGCATTGATTTTGAAAATAAAGATGGGAGAGAATCCTATCTTCTAGAAAAGCTAGATGATTTACTATCTGGTTTGAATAATACGTACGGCCAAGTATTACTTGACGAATTAGTTACTCGATTGCAAAGGACATTAGAAGATTTTAATGAGGAAGTAGAGGGGATTATGGGTGAGCTTAAAGATAGCTCTGATCGTCGAAACCAAATCATTCATGATCTAATGGAGGGTAAAGAGGCCCCACCACCAAGTTCAGGTGATAATGCTGATCCTATTGATTCACCTGGGTTAGACACCTCTGAAATGAGCGAATGGGAAAAACGTTTGGAAGGAATGAAATAAAGATTAGGAACACAAATGAACGGTAAAGATAAATTTTTATTTGGAGCAGTACTTATTTTAACCTTAGTTGCATTTTACTACTGGGAAATGACCCGTCAGTTAAATGAGAGAATGGACGAGTTAGACTTAGCAGATAAAACGCATGTTGACAAAGTTTTGGGAGCCTATGCTGACAGTTTACGCACTTATAACTTAAGATTTATCGGTAGAGGAAAGCATCTGCGACAAGCGCAAAAGGATATTGTATCTAATACAGAATTAATTGAGAATAATACAGATTCTCTTGCATCAATGATTGATGATGTAAGTTTTAAACTGGATAATTTTGTTAGAGATACCGAAAAGAATTTTAGAAATGTCAATAATGACCTTGAAGATCTTGCAACTGATGTTAAGGGTACTGTTAGAAAACTAAAACAGGGAATATCCACATTAGATCAGACGTCAAAAGCACTTGAAAAAAGATTAAAGGAGATTGAGGATTTAGCTTTAATTCAAAAAGAAAAGGCTAAAGCTGCAGAAAGGGATTAAGTTTACCTTATAAAGAACACCCTCCTAAGCAAAAGGGACTGGAAACAGTCCCTTTTTGCTTTTTATGAAATAACATAATTCCTAATACAGTTGTAAATTCCAATCTAGACTTGGATAATTACAAAAAATGTGTGGCAACCATAACAAACTAAAAAATTAAATATTTATCTATGAAAAATAAAAAATTTTGGATCATTATTTATTTTATAGCCCTAATAATTACTGGGTCTCTAGGATATTATATAATTGGCGGTAGTGAATGGACATTACTTGATAGTCTTTATATGACTATAATTACCTTAGCGTCAGTCGGATATGGCGAGGTTCATACTCTTGACAATTTTGGTAAAATATGGTCAATCTTATTAATTATCTTTGGTGTAACCGGTGTAGG
>CAZPIF010000112.1:0-5251 GCA_964586565.1 uncultured bacterium | reverse complement strand
GCTCACCTAGTGATTCTAGCTTTCTCTATTTGATCAATGAACAGAGCGACACTGTCTATTCTGCTGGTTTATTTTCTGAAGTTACTGTTGTTAATGAATTAGAAATTTCAGAGTTTGGGGTTCCTAAAACAGTGATCCTTAACTGCAACAACCTTAGCGGTAGGTTAGAGTATCAGATAATCAAAACACAATAAATTACAATTAATTTTCCCAAGCAGGGCAGACAAGGTTTTTATAATCACACCAGTCGCAGTGCTTACCAGTTTTTGCATCAAAATTTTTCTCACGGATTTTATCAGCAACACTAAGAATCTTGTCTTTGGTATTGATGATCTGTTCTTCTGTAAAGGTATGACTCTTCAACGGTTTTTCATCCTCTCTTAAGAAATAGAGTGATGAAAGGGCAGGTAGTCCACCAATATCTGTGTCATCTAATTGCTCTAAATACATGGAATAGATGGCTAATTGTAGATTTGATTTTGCTGATGAGGTAGTTTTACTAGTCTTATAGTCAATAATATTAATACCGTCTTCCACTAAATCTATTCGATCTATAGCTCCTCTGATAGTTACTGATTCAATATCAAATGCAAATTCTTTTTCTCTACGAATAACATTGTGAGGTGGGTCTGGCAAATTTCTGTGGTATCTGGTAAGTATATCTTGACCTTGTTCTTTGAATTTTTCTTCTCGGACAGAATAATCAAATTCTCCTTTTTTCCATTCTTCATCTAAGATACGTAGAATACGTTCCTTTGTGAGTGGTTTGTCTGGCTCATGAAATCTTTGAAGTACAGAGTGGACTATATTTCCAAAAATAAGCTCAGGTTTTTTTGCGGTTTGGGGAATGCCATCTATTCGACCTAATCTAAACTTGAGTGGGCAACTTTCATAAGTATCAATGGCACTTGCTGATAGATTAATTTTTTCAGGTATATTAGGCTCAAAATTTGCTTTTAATTCAGTCGCAAGTTCTTCTTCCCAATCCGAATTGCCAAGTTCTATAAAATTATTCCTCTCATGATCATGAATAATTTTTAAGGCGAGACCTAAGTTGCTTGCTAGAACATAGTCCTCTCTGGCGATTGCTTTTTGAAGTTTATGCTCGTACTTGATTTTTAATTCTGAGTGTGTTCTGGTTGATGACTCTTTATCATTCATTTGCTGATCCTCCATTAGATTATCAGAAAGTTCTTTTATAAATGGTGAGGTTGCTTTCTCTGGCGTTAAAAGATATAGTTTCTTTTTTGCTCTTGTGACTGCAACATAAAACAAGCGACGCTCTTCATTTATATGGTGTTCCTTGGGAGTAATATTTGATAATACATTTTTGTATCTTAGCCACTCTTCTGGTGGCCTGTTTATTCTTTTGTTAGTTCTAAAATTTAGAGGAAAACTTGCTGATCTTAGAAAAGGTAAAAATACAATTGGATATTCTGCTCCCTTAGCACCATGAACTGTATTAACGAAAACAGCATCTTGTTCTCTATATTCTGGTGGGGTGATTGATGGAAGCCCACTTGATCTAGCTATAACCTCGAGGAAGTGATTGAATGCAAAGATACTATTATCTTGTTTATTCCTCTTAGAGAAGTCCTGAGATCTCTTAAGGAATTCACCCACATTAAGGAGAATGTAATGATCATCAAGGGAATACTCTCTTGCAGACTTTTTTAGCATCCCAAGGTGCTCTGTTATTTCCCATACCATTTCACTTGCTGATCGTTTTTGAATAATTGATTTAAGCTTACTAATTGATTGTAAAATTTCATTTATCTGAGGGTATTTATTCTGAATAGATCTATCATTATTTATCAAATCGAGGCGAGACCTACGATCGTTCCTATTGTAATTTTTAAATATTTTGTGTGCTAATTCATAACCAAATTGTGTTTTAATAATTCTAAACATAGCCGAGTCTTGAAATGTCCCATTTGAGACCACTTGACACCAGGACATTATTTCTCTAACTGCAGAGCAGTGAAGTAGGCTCATATATCGTGTTGCTACAGGTATTCCAGCGTACCTGAGAGCATTGGTCACATTAGAGACTTGTCCATGTGTACGGCAAAGAACTGCTATTTCTTTAAAGTATGATCCTTCATTAGAAGTTTGTTTGATTTCATTGATTAGAAAATCTAGTTGCTCAGTATTATTACCCCAATATCTTATTGGCTTAAATTCTGGGATATTCAAAGCTGATACCAGATCCTTATCGACACGTTCTGAGTTATTACTGATACTATCGTTTGCCAGATTTAGTATTGCCTGGCTTGATCTATAATTATCCTTAAGGGAAATAGATATATAGTCTTTGTGCGAACCATAGCGATCTTGAAATGCTTTGATATTATATGAACTTGCTCCTCTGAAACTATAAATAACTTGATCATCATCTCCAACCACAGTTACATATTTCCTTTTACCTGATATCATAGAGACAATTTCATTTAGGGCAAAATTATTATCCTGAAATTCATCAACAATTATGTGTCTGTATTGGTTCTGTACTTTCTTAAGTATTGATTTGTCTGTTTGAAGAATATTGTATGCACTTAATATCATGTCACCATAGTCAATAACATTAATATTTTTTTTCCATGATTGAAAGATTGGAAATATACGCTTCAGGTCTGAGAGCTGATTTGATATTTCTTTGGTTATTGGATTATCCGTAGAATGTTGAGGTACTGGGAGAAATTCTGGTTCTATCAATTCATCTCGCATACGATTGAAAAAAGGAATAAAACTCTCAGTTATTGCTCTGTGGGGATCTAGCGGAAATTCATCTGACTGAAAAGGCTCTAGCTCATCAAATTTCTGTATAAATAGATGAATTGCCTCACTCTCCTCAAGTAGATTGATATTCTTATTATGAAAATCTTGTAGAATTTTAAAACATAGAGAATGAAAGGTGCTCACAGTCATCGTATGACCGCTACTTCCAATTCGCTCTACTATTCTGTTTTGTAATTCTTTTGCAGCTTTTTCGGTGTAGGTTATTGCCAGAATATGCTGAGGGTCTACCTTGAAATGTTGGATCAAATATGTGATGCGATTTTCGATGGTAAATGTTTTTCCGGTTCCTGCACCAGCAATAATCATTAGTGGTGATGGAGGATGCTGAATAGCAGATCGTTGTTTTTCATTTGGTGAGATGCTTCTATTTGGAGATTTCATAACTTTTATTGAACTGGAAATTAACTTTGTAAAAAATAAGCAATATTTTTAAGCCAATAAATGTGAATGCCTATAAAAAAAATATTTCTTAACCTTTTATTAACTTCAGAGTCTAATACATTGAAATGACATGCAAAAGGACCATGATCTCATTAAACAATTTCAAAATGGTAATCACTTATCATTTGAGGAACTCGTTAGAAAACATCTTTCAAGTACGATTGGGTTCTTCTTCAATATTACTGGTGATAAGATGTTGTCAGAGGACCTTTCGCAAGATGTGTTTTTTAAGCTTCACAAGAGTCTTAAGAAATTTAGATTTGATGCATCGTTTTCGACCTACTTTTACAGAGTTAAACTCAATACGGCAAACTCTTGGCTTAGGACCAATAAATGGAAAAACTTACTCCACCTTGACCAGATACCAGATGAGGGTAGAGAAGATAATTTGGTTGAGAAAGAATGGACCCGGAGAGAGCTGTGGGATGCTATATCAAGACTACCAAACAAGCAAAGAGTTGTGGTTGTGATGCGTATTGCTCAAGAATTATCATATAAAGAAATCCATAAAGTAACGGGTTTGACTGAGGGTACAGCCAAGGTCAATTTTCATCATGCTCTAAAATCATTAAAAAAAATTATGAACAATGAAAGAACTAGAAAAAAAAATATATAGTAAGTGCTCGACCAATGAGCAATTTGTAGATGAAGCTGAATTTCTATTTAAGTTAGAAACGAGAATCAGTCAGTCGGAAGCAAATAGGAGGACATTAATTATCTCATCGATAATGGTGTTTTTTATATGTATGCTAACGGCTACTCAATTTGGTGCGCCACAAAACCAGGATATGATTTTTTATGTTGATGAAATGGAAAATATACTGGGTACTGATCTGTGGAATATCGATAGTGATGCTATCAACTATGATGAGACATATTTCAATGATATTACCTATTTCTTACTGGATGAGGATTATGTTTGGGAGACACTAGAATTAATCAATGAATTAACACTAAATGAAGAGGCACAATTATGAAATATATATTTATCTTGATCCTTTCAACATTGCTTTTTGGGCAGCGTTACGATAATATAAAAGAGGCTGACTGGAATGATCGGAAAAAAAGACCAGCAAGGATTGAGAACATGGTTGTCTGGCGTTTGACTGAGGATCTAGAACTTTCCACAGAGCAGGCAGAAAATTTTTTTCCGCGCTTTCGTAGTCACCGTAAAGATATAGAAAAAATAAGCGATGATGAGAGAGAAGTGTATAATAGTATACGAAAAAAGGCTAGTGGAGACGATAAGGTCACCAAGTCAGATGTAAGGACCACAGTTGAGAGCATTGCAAAATTACGGAAAAAGCGTATAGATCTAGAGTCTGATTTTATTCTTGATATGGATGGTGTATTATCTCCTGAGCAATTGATTAGGCTTAGCGTTTTCAAACATAGTCTTATGAGTGATATGAAAAATGAAATGAGAGGTAAAAAAGAAAAAGGTAAGAGGAAGAGAGGTAGAAAAAGAATGAAAAGAGGATTTAATAATGGTAGATTTTAAAGGGAGTAAAATATGAGAAATATAATTATTTTAGGATTGAGCGTACTTTTAGTTTTTTCAGGGTGCGAAAACAGCGACTCTGCATCTGGTACTGAGTCAATTTTGTTGGGGTTACTTAACTCGGATGAGGCAACTGGAGTTGATGGTTTTGATTCTAATGGTGATGCTGAACTTAATCATGATATCGGTCTTGAGATGGAGGGCGTGGGGCGTATTCTGAGTGATACACTTTCGTTTGGTGAGGGCTATCGTATTAGGTTTGGTAGAAGGGTTCTAGAACGTGATAGGACTGTTGATTTTGAAACAGGTCTTGATACCTCTATCGGTTTAGTCACGTATACTATGAGCGGAATATTTATTGCAAAAGCTATTGATACATCAGAATATGAGCAGATAGACTCGTTGAGTTTTGAAAAAGACTTTACAACAACGTTAACAAGGAAAATTCGCTTTATTAGATTTGATGACGCGAATGAACCAGACGGATACAGTTGGAAGATAGATGCACTA
>CAZPIF010000111.1:0-5251 GCA_964586565.1 uncultured bacterium | reverse complement strand
TAAATGGATTAGGATAGTTTTTATAAACCATGAATTTTTCAGGTAAAAACGTAATATCTTGATTTGAAACACCGCTCGATAAAACTATACCATTATTATCTAAAAATCGATGTTGTATTGTCCCCGAAAATTGATTTAGATCATTTTGTGTGATGTTTAAAGTAATAACTGAATCGATGCCTTTATTATTAGCAAAAGCAAATTGAAGGATGTCATTAATTGGATCATAAGACTTAAATATAAACGTACCATCATTTAGATTTGACATGCTTACTTTTTTTAGATTAATATTTGTATTGCCAATTAACAATTCTCCCATTGTTGAAAACTCAGGAGGTAAAATTGAAAGACTTGATGCTCTACCAATAATATTCAAATAACTTTCTTTGCGCACCAAGTAATTAGTTGTATCAAATGAAAGACTAAAATATCTCCACTGCCACATTTTTGCAAAAGAAGATAAATCAGTTAAATCACTTATTCCATCTGGAGCAGGTATAACATATGGCGGGTCATTATTAAATGGGCCAAGATCCGTCTGAGGCCAATTTTTATTAAATAATAGTATATCTTCAATCGTTATATCATAATCATTATTCAAATCACCCCAGAGTTGTGAGTAAAATTGTATAGTATCAGTGATGACCAAAGTATTATATGCTATTGCACTATCAATAATAACTGAAACTGTATCATAGCTTGGTAGGATATTATTTAAAGTAATAGTTACTACCGAATCATTATAACTATGTTCAAAAGTAAAATCAGAATCTACACTAGCGTTAGCCTTCAAGTTATAACTATAGATTGGTCTGTTAAACTTGATGTTAATTGTGTCATTAAATAAAACAGAAAGAAACTCAGAAGTGTCAGCAAGAAAATTTGGATCAATCCTATTTACCATGGGCAAGGTGTTATCAAAATAAATACCATCAGTTTTTTGCACATTAGATTGATTGCCCGCCATATCGATTGCTTTGATATATGTATTATATAAAATATTTCTTTCTAGTTCTAGGCCTCGGATAGTCATACTATCAGTATTATCTGACATAACCCAATCTATGATATTTACAGTATCATTTTCTGTGCCAATGGCCAACCGGTAGTAATCAATGCCTATATTATCAGAAAAATTGGACCATATATAACTGAGTTGTGTCGAATCAGGTGTATAGTCTAAATCCATAAGCCAATAACCATCAATTATTGAACCTGTATCAGGTATTTCAGTATCAATTGTAATACCATTACCCCAAATAGTATCAGAAAAATTTCCAGCCGAATCTCTGGTAAATGCTCCTCCGTAATATGTTTGATTATTTAATAAATTAAGATTGTTCCACCCACCATAATTATTGATTTTTCCGAATGTCCATGTAGCAATATCAGTCAAGGTTGAGTCAGAACCTAATGCAAAATATGATTCACGTATTCCGCTAGTTAGATCTTCTTGATTCCAATATAAAGTTATTGTATCACCAAAACTATAATATGGAATATCTGCCCCATTTTCTCCCTCGTATAAACTGTTAATTATTGGTGGTATGTTATCAATTATAATTGATGTCCCATCTGTTGTCTGCGTTATTTGGTCACCAATATTTCCCGCCGTATCAGAAAAAGTAACAATATAGGTAACTAATCCATTTATATCTTGTTCTTTGACAATATAGTCACCACTCCATGCAGTTCCAGTTCCATTTACCGAATGGGTTATGGTATCACTATAAATAACAGATATTGGAGAAACTATTCCTTCACTAGAATTAAAGGTTATTGTAATTATATCTGATGTAGTAGCCCAATAGGAATCTAAAATATTATTGGAAGTTATACTTAATTGATCTAACTCAGGTAAAACTTCATCAATATGAATTATTCTATTATCACTTTCTCCTAATGTTTCATTGCCTGCTCTATCTTTAATTACAGTGGTAAATTTTGCGTTAATATTCTCAGAATATCCTTCAATGGATTCAAAAATATCTTTGTTAACACCTAACACAATCTTACCATTAACTGGTATAGTTGTAATTTCAATTTCACTCCCAAGATCTAAATAGTCATTGTCACCAAATTTCACTTTTGGCTGAAATTTTCCTCCAATTAAAGATTGATCATTAATAGATAATGGCGCTTTTAAAAATATAGTATCATTTGATGAATTCCAATATCCTGGTATTACATTACCACCAGATGAATAAGACGAGTCCAGTGTAAATTCAGCTGGTGGTGTTATATCAAATAAAACGGTAGTTCCATCTGTTGTAGTTAGAATCGATTCCCCATCATTCCCAACAAGGTCAGCAAAGGTAATTTGGAAAGGAATAAGTCCTTCTTCTTCACTACCATCTAAAATACGTCTTGATTGATACATAGGTACAATTCCATCTATAAAGTTTGTTTCTGCTATTATTCCTGCAATTGAAACTGATATTGTACTTAAAAGTTCACTAATGGTAAAATCTAAAATTAGAGTGTCTCCTACAATTGCAAGTTCTGAATCATTAGTATTGGTTGATTGAAAAGAGACGGGACTCATTGTTGGTAAAGTACCATCAAATAAGACTCTTGAACCATCATCAGTTACCATTACCTGCCCTGTACTGTTCCCAGCAGAGTCTATAAAGGTAATTGAAAAATTAAGATATCCATCCGGATCAGCAGCAGTCAACTCATAATTTGCTAAAAATTGAAGACCAGTTTGCTCTTGGTCAATATTTGAGCTTGATATAATTACCTCTACATCCCGTTGAGGTTCTGAAGCTGTAAAAAAAAGCAAAGCAATGTCACCAATGCCTGCGGAATCTACAAGTGCATTATTTGATTCCACCCTTATATTACTAAGAATTGGTATTGTTCTATCGTATTTAACATAGCTCTGGTCTGTAGGAGAGTTCGCACTTGGACCAGTTGCACCGCCAAGATCCGTATACTCAATATTAAAATTTATATATCCTTCTTCATCATTTTCATCTAGTATATGGTATCCTCTATAAAAAGCACTGCCATCATCAAAATGCTCTGCACCTGAACCAGAAATTATGATGTTTAAATTATCTAATGGCTCATTTGCGTTAAACCTCACATAAATAGTATCACTTTCTTTAGCCCATGTAGTATCATCATTACTAGAATAAATGGTTACTGCCAATAATTCTGGAGGAACAATATCGTGGTTAACATAACTATCATCTGTTGTTGATGTAATCTGAATACCTAGATTTGATGCTCTATCTTGAAAATCTATAGTGTAGGATAAAATGCCCCCTGGTTCATTGCCAGAGATATTTATTGTTGCAAGAAAGGTATCACCATCCTGAGATAGAGTCGCCGGTTTATCTGCTATTGTTACAATTATTGAATCAAAAATTAATGGCTCAATAGATGTAAATGATAGAATAATGTCATCTCCTGTTATGGCAATAGAATTATTGTTTTCATTTGTAGATGATATGCTCACATTGTTTAGTATCGGCAAGGTTTTATCAAAAATTACTGATGAAGAATTACTGGTTTCAGAAGCCACTTCACTTTCAAGGCCAACAGAATCTGTGACAACGATTTCAAAATTTATTTCACCTTCAAGATCATCGTTTTTCATTTCATATTTAGCCAAATACTTCTCAGATCCAAGGTCAAATGTGGCTGCTGTTTGGCTTGATATAGTTACTGATTGTTGAGTTAATAATTCATCTGAAATAAAAGTAACAAATATACTGTCACCAACCTTCGCCCAAGTTGAATCCGGATTGTTTGATATAATTCTAACAATGTCTAATGTCGGTTTTGTATTATCAAATATCACAATGGATTCATCTGTAGTAACAGACGTGCCTTCTTTTGGATTCCCAGCTAAATCAAATATTTCATTTATTTGAAAAGGAATTATTCCTTCAGCATCCTGGTCTTGCATTATATAATTACTGCTCCATTTGTTATCTGCTAAAGATAATGTATTTGCATTGTTGTTGGAAATCGTCACTGTTGGCCCTTGAATATTTTCATCCGTTTTAATTGTAACAGAAATTTCGTGGCCTACTGTAGCAAGTGTCGTATCAGAAAAATTTGATTTGTAAGATACATAATTGATCGATGGTGGAATCTCTTCAATTGTTATTTGATTTGAACTCTCTGACCCGGATGTTTCATTCCCTGGAATATCAAAGATAGTTGCTCCTATCGTGACAATTGCTTCTTGATCAAAACCAGCTATTAATCTTATATCATTCTCTGCAATCGAAATCATTTTGGTTGATCCAACTTCATCAGGATCTATGAAAAAATGATTACCAAGTGCCTCAAATGTATTTTCCCCAATTTTTGCAAAGAGCTGTACTCTTCCATTATCTAATGTGGAATCACTTTCAATCGGAACTACTACATCTAGACCTGTATTTGTTGAATTCCAGTATGAAACTACCTCATTCCCTCCTGTTGAATTAACAGTACCAACTGTAAAATCTGTAGGAACAGTTCTATCAAAAACTATATAGCTGTCATTTGTAGTTGAAGCTACTATATCTCCACTATTTCCAGTTAAATCAGAAAAAGAGATTTGGACACTTATAAGACCTTCATCATCTACATTAGAAAATGTATATTCATGATTTATAGTTCTAGGGTCTATCCAGTTCTCTATAACAGAATTATTATTAATAATGAGATTTAAGCTCAATAGATCCTCTGATGAATTAATATTTATTATTCCCTTTTCGCCTTCCTTAGCCCACTTATCATTCCAATCATTATTTGTAACAACTTCAACTAGATCAAGAATTGGTTTTGTTCTATCAAAAACAACAGTGCTTTGATCATCAGTAGAAGTAGTTCCATCTGCTGGATTTCCCCTTATATCTGTATAGCTATTTATCTCAAACTGAATTATTCCCTCAGGATCATTAGCTGCCATTATATATGTTGCTTCCCAATTTAAGCCCTCTGGATTAACAACATTTGCTTGATTACTTGATATATTTATTGCTGGTGTACTGATTATTTCATCAGCAATAAAACTTAGTTTTATTTGATCACCCACTTTTGCTCTTGTTGTGTCTGTGTTGTTTGAATGAATGTGTATTAGAGAAATGCTGGGAGCTGTTTGATCTATCACAAGTTTACTTGCACTAACAACTCCATGTTTCTGATTACCAGGTCTGTCAAATAAAACGGCCTTAAATCTTATTGTATCTAGCTCAACAAAACCAGTAATGGATTCAATATCAGTTTCGACTATTGTTACAATTTT
>CAZPIF010000110.1:0-5280 GCA_964586565.1 uncultured bacterium | reverse complement strand
AAAAACAAAGGGAAAAACCCAGCCATAACTGTAGTGGAATATGCAGAATTTGCCCAATCATAAAATGCCCAAGAAATTACTTTTTTTCTATTATATCTCATTACAGTTCTACCACCCCTGGTAATACATTGTTATAGAACTAAATAGACTTAAGTCTGCATAGGTATTATTTGCAGTCAAAGTTGTTTTAAATCCCGCATTTAAATCGAAAGGCATGGGACCAATACGATGTTCTGATAAAGAATTCAAAAGCCAGAGTTCACAATTTAATTCAACCTTACTAAAATAAGGCATATTACCAGAATATTCCTCCATCCAATTATCCCACTCTAGTGAATTAGAAATGTAATTATCTTTGCCTTTATAATTAATAATAATCTCGCTTCTTAATCGAAATCTGTTTTTCAACATTTCCGCCTCAAGCCCCGTTTTCAACAAAAACCCTGTTCCCATATCATACTTATAAGTATTACCAATAATCCTCAATATTGAGTCAGGGTGTGTGTGCATACCAGAAAATAATGATACCGGAGTGTTTAATGTTTTTAAAGTACTAAATTGAATATCGCTCTGAAAAAATATTCTCCTTACATTTTTTGAGATAATACTTTTGCTTGCGTATAATCCTAAAGACCATCTATTAACCCCTGAACCAACTTTTGCTTGACTGAATTGCTTTTTACCAATATCTAAAAATTGAGATAATGTTTGACCAAATGGGATATTTAATTGAAACCGACCATATATTGCATCCCCTGCACCATCCTGTGCCCATGACGATTTACCATCTAAAAGAACGGTAGCTCCAATTTTCACATCATCCAGGCCTGATCCTAATTTTTGATTTGGGTAATAGAAGGAAACTAAATCATAAATGGATACTGAATCCTTATCTATACCTGGAGGACTAAATTTCTCATTGGTTAATAAATTATTAATTGGATCATCCTGTGAGTGAAAAACCCAGTTAACAGAATATTTTCCTTCACTAGTATAAAACATATCAAATATCATTTCTAAGGTATCTTTAATACCTCTGTCTAAACTGTTAAAATTATTAGAATTTATATATGTAGATAATTCTTCTTTGGCTTGCTGATGATATTCTATAAGTGACTGTGCACCAATTACTTTTCCTATCGAATAATCTGAAAAATTCTGATCAACTCTATATGATTGAATTAAAGGTAGCAGAAGATGCAGAGTCATTTCATCAGACATACCATAATCAATTTTCATTACTCTGGTATGTACTTTTTTCGTACGATTTTCTGAAAAAATTCCTTTTGGGGACATGTTTTTTGATGTATTTATATTTTGGGCGTTAAAAATTGGTAATGTTAATCCAAAACTAGAGTTTACGTTTTTTAGCCAGGATTCAATTGTATTAATTGAATCAATATATATAGATCCACTATGATATAAATCAAAGCCTGAGGAAAAACGTAATTCTTCATCAAGAATGCTGTAATCAAAATAGTTCTTTCCTATTCCATGCATAATAAATTCATTATCATTGAGATCCCAAGATGATTCAGAAATATCTTCACCTATTGATATTCGGAATACATTATCAGGAACGGTAGGCAGTATCTGTCCAATTAATATATTGCCAGCAAATATAAAAAAAATAATATATTTCACTTATATATTAAAAATGGCTTTCGGAATTCTGAAAATTTATACACATCTCTAGCCCAAATTGCAGGTAGGTGACTGGCTGGTTTATCTTGAGCAGCAAATAAACTCAATTCGTTTGAACCAAATAGTTTATCAATGTAATTATCGTCTTCCCACCTAAACTGGCGAGGATGAAGTTTTTCAATTAAAAGCATCAATGTAGTAGAAGTAACTAAAGGGTTAAATAAATTTCTGTCATTTAGGATTAGTTGAATACCGCTACAAGATTCTCCATCATATTTTGGTATCCTATTATTATATAATGTCCCAGATGGTCTGTATCTTATTTCTTTAAATTCTACTCCTGGCAAATTTTGGGCAACTAATTTCTTTATTAGAAAAGAAGTCTCCAACCATGGCGCACCAACGACCATGTAAGGCATATCTGTACCAAAACCAATATTTAAATTTGTACCACGAAATAAATCTATGCCAGAATAAAGCAACAAAATGTTTTGATTTAAATTGTATGGCGTTGGTGATCTCCATGGTAATTCTGTTTCATCATGCCACATGCTCCTGCTCCAATTTGACATTGGCATGATTTGTAGATCAACCCTACTCGATTCCTTCACCCATCCCATTTCATTAATAATTAATGAGATTTCTCCTATAGTGAGGCCATGTCTAATTGGGAATAAATGATATGCCTCAAAAGATTGATACTCTGTTCTAGGTATAGGGCCATCCATTATATCCCCCCTTAAGGGGTTAGGCCGGTCTAAAACTAAGACGGGTATATTAAACTTTGATGCTGATTCAAAAACTTTAGACATTGTTGCCATATATGTTGGGTAACGACTACCTGTAATTTGAAAATCAATTAAAATAATATCTATTTTTTCCATTACCCAATTAGGTGGATAAAGATAGGTATTAAAAAGATCAATAATTGGCGCACCATGAATAGGGTCAACCTGGTCTCTACCAATCATTTTGGCACGTTTATCATCGATACTCCAAATGCCATTTTCCATAGCAAACAAAAAAGAAACTTTTATTTCGTCAATATTTTTTAAAATATCTAAAATGTGTTTCTGGTTACGATTGATTGCTGTATTGTTCGTTAAAATTGCAATAGATTTTCCTTTTAATGGCCTAAAATCCATCTGCTCTAAAATATCAAGTCCGGTATAGACTTGATCAAAAAAAGAAAGATCAGGGACTGGTATAATTTTAGAATATTTGTAGTGACTTTTTGATGTATCTTGCCCGCTAATGTAGGTTGTAGATAATATTGAAAATACAAATAGGGCTATGATTCTATTCATAATCTTACATGTAAATTAATTGGAACTGAATCAAATCAAAAAAGGAAACTATATTATTTAACTAGTTCTATTGATTTTAAATGAATTATTTGCCACATTTAGCATACATATGAGCGATTCAAATAATAATAACAGTGGCGGTTTCGCCAAGACTACTGATTTCAAATGGTTTGGAATTGGTGTAATAATATTCATTCTAATTGGACTGATCCTACCAACGCCAGATTCAATGCTTGCAAAGGCACAAGATCTTTTTGGAACGGATAGTTCAATAGATGTAGCACTAAAAGCAACACATATTCAACTTACCATTGCCTTATTGGCAACATGTGTGATCTTCTTTGCAACAGAAGCAGTACCAATGCCTGCAGTTGCATTGCTTATTGGCCTAATTCAACTATTCTTTGGTATCACAGCACCTAAAACCATAGCACTAACTTATGCACACGATGCAGTATGGTTTATTGCAGGTTCTCTTGCCTTAGGAGCTACGTTGGTTAAATATGGCCTTGATAAAAGAGTTGGTATGTTGGTTGTGAACCTAGCAGGAACTAAGACTCGTTCAATTGTAATCGGTATACTATTAGGCACAGCGATACCTACTGCCTTTGTTGGAGAACATGCTGTAGCTGCTATGTATGTTCCAATAGCCTTGGCTCTTTATACTCTCACAAACAAGTCAACACCCTCTCCAAAACTAGGAACATTATTAATGGTCACAATTGCCGTAGGTTGTATGATTGGCGGTCCAATGAGTCCGACAGGTGGCGCACGTAATGCTTTGATGATTGGTTTTCTATCAGATTATGGTATCGATGTCTCTTTTATGCAGTGGATCTCGATGGGTGTTATGTATACTATTGTGATGTCAATTGTAATGGCATTCTTATTGCCTATGCTATTTAAACCTGAAGTCGATGACCTAAGTGAAGCTGTTGGTCTACTAAAAAAAGATTTACAAAAACACGGTGCCATGACAACTCAACAGAAATTAGTTGCAGCCGTTATGGCATTAGTTGTATTTCTATGGATAACTGACAAATCCTTGGTGAATCAGGTCTTTGGCTTTTCGCTTGGACTTGGTGGGATTGCTGTTACTGGTGCAGTTCTATATATGTTGCTTGGTCTGACATCATGGAAAGATTATGAAGATAAAGTAAGCTGGGGTGTTATTGTTCTCTATGCTGGATGTATCAGCCTTGGTACTGTGTTTAAAATGACAGGTGCCTCTAGTTGGTTCGCTGATCAAATCATGATGCTTGTATCCCCTCTTGGACTCAATTCAGGTGTTGGATTGGTCATTCTCATGTGCTTCATTGGAGCTGTCCTTACAAATCTAATGAGTGCTGGTGCAACAGTTGCTGTCATTGGACCAGTTGTTCTTGACATGGCCGTTAGCTCGGGTACTAATCCTGTGCTTGTTGGCGTAGGTCTCGCTATTGCAACATCAATGGCATATTGGCTTGTGATTGGCACACCAGCGAGCTCTATTGTCTATGCCAGTGGTCAATTAGAGTCAAAGGACTTTATTCGAATGGCAACATTAGGATGGCCTGCGGCTCTCTTAGCTTTGTCTGCTATCATTGTTTTATGGTGGGTAAATATCTTAGGCATTAGTCCAAGTGGAACTGGCTTCTAAAGGAGAATTATAATGGATATTAATACAATTGTCTTAGTTGTTATTCTAATTGTCATGGTTTATGCACTAACTGAACATTTGAAAGAAAAAAATACAGATGCTGAAAGTACAAGACAAAAAAATATTGCTGAAAAAGAAGAGATTTCAAAGGAAGATATTGCAACATATGGACAGGTTCAGGAACGTAAAGGTCAATTACTTAAATTAATTAGTGACAATCTTTCAGATCATCCAGAAGAATCAGCCCAATTAACTGAGATTGTTGAAGATTGGGCAGAACTAAAGATAGAAGCATTCCAAAACAGACGATCTTGGGTAAGAGCCGCACCTACTAAATAATCCCAGAAAGAATATCCTTATATAGGGTAAAACACCCCTCTATTTTATCTCTATACAATTTTTCAATATTCCTAAAGTCTATCTGAACGTATATTAATAAAATCACTAAAAGATTGAAAAATCCTAGTTCGCTACTAGTGTCAATGAAATTAAAAATAATAGCCATTGGAAAAATTAAAGAAAAAATATACCAGAAACGTATTCTTGAATATATAAAATGGATTAATAAGGATATTCAATCTGAATTAATTATTTTAAAGGATAGGAATGAAAAAAATCTTGAAAAGAATCTAAAAAAATATCTTTATACTGGAGATTCAACAATTTGCATCTCTCAAGAAGGGATTAAAT
>CAZPIF010000109.1:0-5294 GCA_964586565.1 uncultured bacterium | reverse complement strand
AGAGGATCGGGGTTACCATCAGGCCCTTGCGGATTAACGTATATCAACCCCATTTGAACTGCACCCAATGGCATATCTAAGACGCGGTCACCTGTATAACGATCGTTTCCAAGCCACTCTATTTCCTTACCCCAAAAAATATCATCTTCTGGAGCCCATATATCTGACCTTCCACCACCAAAGCCAAAAGTTTTTCCTCCCATTGACTCAATAGCGACATTGCCTGTTAAAATTATAAGATCTGCCCAACTGATTTTATTACCATATTTCTGCTTGATCGGCCATAGAAGTCTACGTGCTTTATCTAAATTGGTGTTATCAGGCCAACTGTTTGTAGGGGCGAATCTTTGGGATCCAGTGCCTCCGCCACCGCGACCATCCGCAGTTCGATATGTACCTGCAGCGTGCCAGGTCATTCTTATAAAGAAAGCACCATAGTGTCCATAATCAGCTGGCCACCAATCTTGCGAATCAGTCATTAGTTCGTTTAAATCTTTTTTCAAAGAATCATAGTCGAGCTTTTTAAACTCTTCAGCATAATCAAAGTTTTCACCCATTGGATTAGACTTTCTATCATGTTGATGAAGAATATTTAAATTAATTTGTTCGGGCCACCAATCCCTGTTTGAGCGTGCACTATTTGTATGCTGCTCGTTAGAGCCATGAGAGACAGGGCATCTTCCCTCTCCATTTGAAACTTTTGGACTCTGGTTTTTTTCTTGTTCCATTGACATTTTATACTCCTGATTTATGTTTATTGCATTTCCCAATAAATGTTATTTCTACTTGCGTTACTTTAAAATTAAATTTTTCTTTTGCTATTTTTTTTAGATCATCATTTGCTAATTGAATGTCAGTAAGACTCCCACAAATAGTACATTTTAAATGATGGTGAGCATCTCTGTTCCAATCATATTTAGCTACAGCGCCATCAAACATGATCCTGATAATGCCCTCGTCTGTTAATTGCTTTAGATTCCTATATACTGTTCCGAGACTAATATTTGGTAAAGATTTTCTAACTTCATTATAAATCCAATCGGCCGTTGGATGCGAGTTAGTTGAAAAGACCTTTTCTTTTATAATCTCCCTTTGACGACTAAATCTCACCTGTAAGATTAAAAATAAACAGTAATAATTCCTATTACTAGTTAATAGTATTATACTATTTATATGAATGTCTTTAATTTTTATAGAACTATTTAATCATTTTTAAAAAGGAATTAACAATTATGCTAAGTGTAAATGATACAGCACCTGACTTCACTCTTAAGAATACAAATAAAGAAAATGTATCCCTATCTGATTATAGCAATAAAACAGTTGTTTTAGCATTCTATCCTGGAGCATTCACAGGAGTGTGTGATACAGAAATGTGCACTCTACAGGATAATCTTAATGCGTTCAATGAACTAGACGCTACAGTATTAGGAGTAAGTGTTGATTCTCCATGGGCAAATGGAGGGTTCTCTAAGCAGTATAAATTAGAATTTGAACTCTTATCTGATCTAGATAGAAAGGTTATAAAAGATTATGATGTCCTATTTACAGGTTTAGGCGGAATCGAAGGGTATACATGTGCCAATCGAGCAGTTTTTATTATAAAAAATGGTTTGATCAAATACAATTGGGAAGCGCAACCAAATCCAGGTGTCGAACCAAACTATGATGAAATTAAGAGCATACTTGAAAGTCTTTAAATAGCTATTAAGGAAAACCTCTTACTAAGGGGTTTTCCTTTTCTTTTTTAATTTTCTTTTAAAAGTCCACGCCCAACTATACCCAAAATAACTAATGCACCTCCTATTTGAGCAGTAGCACTCATATATTCTCCTAAAAATAAAAGAGCAAATACCGGGCTACAGATAGGCTCTACCACTGGATAAATAATAGCATCTAATGCCGATACATGGCGTATTGCTTTGCTATAAAGTATATATGGCAAGCCCAGTTGAATTATACCTAAAAATAATATCAAGGACCATGATCCAACATCGTAGCTAATACCATCAAAGTAGAAAGGTGCACATAACAAAAATGTAATAATATTCCCAAGTAATACAGAATCGATTGGCCTTCCATGTTTTTGTTTCCTCATAAAAAGAGTCAAACCTGCAAAACCAAAGCCAGATAACAGTGCTAATATTTTACCCCACAATTGATTAAAAGAAATTTCATCTATAAAAAAGAAACCAAGGCCAAGAAGGATTATAAAAATAGCTATCCAATCGATTTTTGTTGATTTCTCACCTAAAAAAGAAAAACTAAATAGTGCAACATATACTGGTGCCGTAAACTGAATCAGGATAACATTACCAGCTGTTGTAATCTTATTGGCAGAAACAAAACAGATTACCATTAATGTATAACACAATGCTCCTGCCCAAGTATTAAAGCTAAATTTTAGTGTACTTGGTTTACTATAGATTATAATTATAAGTGCTGTTAAACCACTTCTTAGACCTGCTATTATCATTGGATGCCATGCAATAAGTTTTATCACAAATCCACCCGTACTCCAAAGAAGACCTGTTATAATTAATAATAAGATAGCAGAACTACGATTCAAAGTATCCCCGCTTATATAGTACTCAGTAAAAAGGTTCTTGAGCGTCTAAAAAACAATGAACACATTTCCTTATTAATTACTAATTATTACAAGTTTTTGAAATAATATTTTTATGATGATAAATGCTGTAAAAGACGTAAAAACTTTTGTTAAAATAATATTTACAATTTTCTGATAATGTAGAATCTATATTCAATCAAATTTTTTCGAAACTTACTGAAACAAAAAAACCTCCATATATGCTGGAGGTTTTTTTGTTTATAAGGTTTATTTAAAAACCATCAATTTTAGCAGATTTTTTATAAAGTTGAAAAACAACATGCCAACCAATAATAACCATTGCCATCAGCAGGACCCATGAAAACTCTGCAGGAATACCTAAAGTAGTCGGAGTAGTTACATGATGTTGATTATGCATCGTCCAAATCAGCGGTACTGACATATATGTATTATGTTTTGATCTCAAACCTGCAAGAGCGAGCAGATCCCCATCAGGAGCATCACCATTTTTTATTGCAGTTATTATTTTTTGCTGAGCAGGCCAAATTCGAAACCAAACATTGAATGCCATGTTTGTTCCAAAAAGTGCACCTAGGTGCATGTTATAAGATCTATAACTAAAACCTGCCCACTCTTTCATTATTATTACTACAAACATTATAATAATAAAACTTACTATTGTTGCAACCCTCACATTAGATGCAAGTGGAGATTTATACAAAGCATCGTATGCAAAAACTCCAAGGAAGGTTATAGCTACCATTGAGAAAAATTCTAAACCATAACTACTTAAATCAGGATTCTCAAAAACAAGTCCTCCATGATAGTAAACCACTGCTAATAGTATAACACCAGTTGCCCAAGTCCAAGCGGCACCCCATCGAAACCAGTATAAAGTTCTGGGCATTAATTCTGGAACAACCTTTTTCTTTGTATCAGCATCCATTGTTGGAGCAAATGCAGTATTCACAAAATTAAAAAAGTATAAAAGCCCTATCCACATCACACCAGCAATGACATGTAGCCATTTGAAAATTGGATGAATTAATTCCATAATTTTATATTCTCCCCATATGATTGTATTTTGTTATTTGATTAAATATAACTGACCTAAATTATTAAAAAAATAAGCATTTTATCTAGACTTATCCTTCTCGCAAATTGTAAGCACCATGCACTCTGTCTATTGCAACCATAAATGAGGCAATCCGCATTGGTACATCCTGGTCTTTTTTTATTGAAAAAACCTCATCAAATGCGTGGATCATCTTTTTTTCAAGTTTTTGATTGACCTCATCTTCGGTCCATTTAAACTGTTGAAGATTTTGGACCCATTCAAAATAAGAAACTGTAACTCCGCCAGCATTAGTTAAAATATCAGGAATAATCGCAACTTTTTTATCCCAAAGTTTATTCGCAGCATCGCCAGTAACCGGACCGTTAGCGGCCTCAATAATCACTTTACAGTTTAATGAGTCTACATTTGAGTCGTTTATTGCACTACCAAGCGCAGCAGGAATTAAGAAATCACACTCTAATGCAAGTAATTCTTCATTAGTGATTTTTTTACCCTGGTCATAGCCATCAATTGTTCGATTTTCATAATTATGCTCAAAAAGAGATGGTATATCAAGCCCATCTGGATCAAACAAACCACCTGTTACATCACTAACAGCAATGATTTTACAACCGTATTCATGTAAGAATTTTGCTGCGTATGATCCTACATTCCCAAATCCCTGAATGACCACCTTACAATTTTTTAAATCTATCCCCCATTTCTCAGATGTTTCTCGAGTAACAACTGCTGTTCCTCTACCTGTAGCCGCCTCACGTCCTTCTGATCCTCCTAACTGCAATGGCTTTCCAGTTACAATTGCAGGTGAATAGCCATGAATTTGGCTATACTCATCCATGAACCAACTCATTACCTGTGCATTTGTATTTACATCAGGAGCTGGTATATCAACATTTATACCGATGACAGGATCTATTGCACGAAAAAACCGTCGAGACATTCTTTCTAGTTCTGTTTTACTATAATTAAAAGGATTAACTCCAATACCTCCTTTTCCACCACCATAGGGAATATCTAATAATGAAGTTTTCCAAGTCATCAATGTCGCAAGAGATCGTACTTCGTCTATATCCACATGCTCATGATATCTAATTCCACCCTTAAAAGGACCTCTCGTGTTGTTATGTTGAACCCTAAACCCAATTACACTTTCTAGTTCTCCATTATCTTTTCTAAATGGGACCTCAACAGTTAACTCACGATCTGGAATCTCAAGTGCTCTTGCAATATTAGCTTTAAGACCTAATTTTTTTACCGCAGCATTATATGCTGATGATGTTGGATTAGTACTTGATGACATAAATACTCCGTTTTATGTGATATATTTAATAAAGGAAATCTAATTATCAATTGATTAACAACAAACTAAACATTAGTCAATTTTGTTTAAAAAATATTATCAATTATTTTGATATTATTTAACTATCAATACTGGACAGTTACAATTTCTCATTACACTCAAAGGCTTACTTCCCATGAAAAACTTTGCTAAAGGTGACTGACTAGATGCCCCCATAATTATAATATGATTGTCAGCTGCTGTATCTATAATTGTTTTTACCGGTTCACCAACTTTATAGTTTTTATCAAAATCAATCCCACTCCTTCTCAGCATCTTTTCTGCCCTATTAGAAGCTTGTACACACC